>JAILCT010000251.1 GCA_024690425.1 Lachnospiraceae bacterium
GAGGATACAAAAGCAATATCAAATTATGCAAAAAATTCAACCATAGTTGCAAGCCATATGGATACGGTAAGCCATTTGACAGTAACAAGAGATGATATAAAAGCTCTAAAACTAAATAATGTACTATCCATCCGGCAAGGATTGAGGAAATGGTCGAGAAGGCCCAGAAGGAAGTAGAGACGATGATCCGCGAAGAAGGTGAATCGGCTACCCTTGAAGTGGGCGTTCACGGAATCCACCCCGAGCTTATTAAGCTGCTCGGAAGGCTGAGGTTCAGGACCAGCTACGGCCAGAATGTACTTAAGCATTCCATTGAAGTATCACTTCTGTGCGGCCTTTTGGCTTCTGAGATAGGCGTTGATGTACGCCTTGCCAAGAGGGCGGGTCTTCTCCATGATATAGGCAAGGCCGTAGATCATGAGATGGAAGGTTCGCATATCCAGCTGGGTGTTGATCTGTGCAGAAAATACAAAGAGTCGGCAACCATAATTAATGCGGTTGAAGCTCATCACGGTGATGTTGAACCGCAGTCACTTGTTGCTGTACTGGTCCAGGCGGCTGATACAATTTCGGCAGCCCGTCCGGGAGCAAGAAGGGAAACATTAGAGACATATACTAACAGATTAAAACAACTTGAAGATATCACTAATTCCTTTAAGGGAGTTGATAAATCTTTTGCTATTCAGGCAGGACGTGAAGTCCGGATCATGGTAGTTCCTGAGCAGGTAAATGACGCAGATATGGTATTACTCGCAAGAGACATTTCCAAGAAGATAGAAGAGGAAATGGAATATCCCGGTCAGATCAAGGTTAACGTTATTCGTGAGAGTCGCGTAACCGATTATGCTAAATAACAAAAATAACCCCATGCCGTATGGCATGGGGTTTTTTAGTAGCGAGAGAGAGACTTGAACTCTCAACCTCCCGGGTATGAACCGGACGCTCTAGCCAGTTGAGCCATCTCGCCATCATGGGCTTTTCAGCCCGCTTTGCTATTATACTAACCTAATCTATTCATTGTCAAGGAAAATATTTAAATTAAACTTTTATTTATCATGATTAGAGGTTATAATATATTTTACGAGAAATGTATTTCATACGGAGGGACGGATATGAAGAAGCTTTTTATGTGTTTGTCGGTAGGGCTTATATGTACGGGGTTATGCGCATGCGACGGAACAGGCTTTGACCCTGCGGCTTTGGAAGAAACATCGAAGTCGATCGGGGAGGCTTCGAAAACAATAGAACAGGTGACGGAGACATTTGGCGAGATCGAGAAAAATGTCAGTATGATCACGGAATCCATGCAGCAGGGTGTTGATTCGACGAATCAATTTATGGACTGGTATAAGAATGATGCCATTCCTGATAATCCGTGGATCAAACCGCCTATTACCGATGAAGAAGTTGAGAATGCCATAAGGGCAGGGCAGAACGTGCTTATGGCATATATAGAACAGAATGTTGATAAGAATTCATCTTATAATATCCTGAGTGAAGAGGATGAGGATTTTTTCACTGAATATTTTAAGGATGAGAGTATAAACGGATTCCTTTTAAGCACTTATGAGAAGCCTGAGGATTGTAATGTTTATGAGGCATTGTCCAGGAATTCGGGCATTATGAAGAAGGTTAAATCATCCGAGAATGAAGAAGCCGAGGGTAAGATATCAAGGAAGGATGCTGATGCTGCCATTGAGGCCGCGCTCGGCATTAATTCAGATGCTCTTACTGTCCCCCCGGAATTTAAGACCTATTCCGATAAGGAATACATTTATATTGATGAAGTTAAGGAGTGCGAGAAGCTTATTTGTAAGGGAGGCTTTTACTACAATAATCTTTATGTCGTCATGATGAAGGAGGAAGATGCGGATTCTCCGTTTGCATTGTCGGTACTCTCGAAGGAGAATGACGGAAGCGTAAGGATATGTGTGAACTATTGGAGTGATAACCTTGATAATATCGACTGGAACGGATCGGTTATATACGGACTTTATAACGAGATTCTTAATTCTGATTTTAAGGCCGTTATGAGTATACCCGGGGCTGCCGGTGATATAACACTTGGAGCAGCACTTGATGCCGTGGCTGGACTTAAAGGTAAGAATATAGATAAGGCACTGGAACTTGTTTCTGACGAGAGCGATAAGATCAAAACCTATATGCAGGAATTCGACGGATATGATGTATACTACAGTGACATAGATCCCAAGGCTGTCGGTGAATATGTTGTTTCCCAGATAGATGTAACGGGCGGTGATTTTAAAACAGCGGAAGGTATCGGCATTGGTACAGGCATAGAAGTAATTAAGAATACGTATGGTGAAGGCATCGAAGCCATGATCTCAGGCGGGAGGAAGCAGCTCATGTATGAGATGGGCAAGTACAATATGCTCTTTATCATAGACAAGGCGGGTAAGGTCAGTGAGATGACTATCTTCCTTGCGGATAATGCACTTTCTGAATAATACTTACGGAGACACAGGTTATGCGTGTTGGAATGGGATATGATGTCCACAAACTGGTTGTGGGCAGGGATCTGATAATAGGGGGAGTTAAGATACCCTATGAGAAAGGACTTTTAGGACATTCGGATGCGGATGTCCTATTGCATGCTATAATGGATGCCCTGTTAGGGGCAGCTGCCCTTGGAGATATCGGCAGTCACTTTCCGGATACGGATGAAGCCTATAGAGGAGCCGACTCTGTGAAGCTGCTTGATGAAGTGGGAAATCTTCTGTATTCAAGGCAGTACATTATAGAAAATATAGATGCAACAATAATTGCCCAGAAACCTAAGATGAAACCGTATATAGATGATATGAGGACCATTATAGCGGATACACTGGGCATTGAAAAGGACCAGGTCAACATAAAGGCAACTACCGAGGAGGGACTTGGATTTACCGGAACAGGCGAGGGTATCTCATCACAGGCTGTCTGTATGATCAGTTCGGTGAAGGAACTGGAGAGTTACAGCGTGGGTCCGGCGGCCTGCAGCGGATGCGGCGGATGTCCCTTAAGGAAAGAATAAGGTATGGGATTTATTAAGAATATAAAGGATGAAATTCAGATAATAAGGGAGAGGGATCCGGCCATTCATTCTTCAATGGAGGTATTCCTATACCCAAGCTTCAGGGTAATGCTTCATTACAGGCTGGCACATAAGCTCTACCTTAAGAAGCATTATTTTCTTGCCAGGTTCATATCACAGAGGGCTGTAAGAAAAACCGGTATTGAGATCCATCCCGGAGCACAGATAGGGAGCGGCTTCTTTATCGATCATGGGAGCGGAGTGATCATAGGCGAGACAACGATCATAGGAAATAATGTTACCCTTTACCAGGGGGTGACACTCGGAGGAACGGGTAAGGAAACCGGAAAGAGACATCCGACCATTGAAGATAATGTCATGATATCTGCCGGAGCTAAGGTCCTGGGGTCCTTTACAATAGGGGCCGGATCCAAGATTGGAGCAGGATCGGTTGTTCTTGAAGAAGTTCCCCCTAACTGTACCGTAGTAGGTGTTCCGGGACGTATAGTAAAGCGGGAGAATGAGGTTATTCCCAGGGAGAGCATGGATCAGGTACACCTTCCGGACCCGATAAAGGAGGATATACAGAACCTTCAGCATGCCAATTCTGAGCTTACGAACAGGCTGCTTGATCTGGAGATGGAACTAAAGGCGCTTAAGAAGGCATCAGACAAACGATAAAGCCATATATAATAAAGAACACATTTATTGAGGAGACCGTTATGAAGATTTACAACTCACTTACAAGAAACATTGAGGATTTTGTACCCAATGAACCCGGGAAGGTATCCATGTATACCTGCGGTCCCACGGTTTACCATTATGCCCACATAGGAAATTTAAGGTCTTATATCTGTGAGGATGTTTTGGAGAAGATACTGAGGTTCTCGGGATATGACGTTAAACGTGTTATGAACATTACCGATGTGGGACATCTTGCATCTGATGCCGACACCGGCGAGGATAAAATGCTCAAGGGTGCGAAGAGAGAGCATAAGTCTGTAATGGAGATAGCACAGTTCTACACGGATGCTTTTTTCTCCGATTGTGCCAAGCTTAATATAAAGACTCCGGATGTAGTGGAACCTGCAACAAATTGTATTCCGGAATTTATAAATATGATCGAGGGGCTGCTTGAGAAGGGATATGCATATAAGGCAGGTGAAAATGTATACTTTGATACATCAAGGCTCAAGGAGTACTACGTTTTCGGGAATCAGAACGAAGAAGAGCTTATGGTGGGAGTCCGTGATGATGTAAGTGAGGATACAAATAAGCGGAATAAGAATGATTTTGTATTATGGTTTACCAAGAGTAAGTTCGAAGACCAGGCCCTTAAGTGGGAGAGTCCCTGGGGCGTGGGTTATCCCGGGTGGCATATTGAATGTTCCTGTATAGGTATGAAGCACCTTGGGAACAAAATGGATATTCACTGCGGAGGAGTTGACAATATGTTCCCGCACCATACCAACGAGATAGCACAGTCAGAGTCATATCTCGGACATAAATGGTGCAATTACTGGTTTCATGTACATCATCTGAATGACGAAACCGGTAAGATGAGCAAGAGCAAGGGTGAATTCCTTACAGTATCGCTGCTTGAGAGTAAGGGATATGATCCGATAGTATACAGGATGTTTGCCCTTCAGTCCCATTACCGCAAACCGCTGACCTTCTCATATGATACATTGGATCAGACGGCTGCGACCTATAAGAAGCTTAAGAACAGAATACTATCCGTAAAAGCGGATGGGCAGGCCGATGAGACGGCAGTTAAGGATTGGCATGATAAGTTCGCGGAGGCTGTGGGCAATGACTGCAACACGGCAATGGGATTAACCCTGCTGTATGATGTCCTTAAGTCGGATTTAAACGGTGCAACCAAGCTTAGAATAATAGAGGACTATGACACAGTGCTTTCGCTCAACCTTCTTAAGGAAGATAAAAAGGAAGAAGTGGATGATGAGCTTTCGGCATATGTTGAAGAAAGAATCGCACAGCGTGCTCAGGCCAAGAAGGATAAAGACTTTGCAAAAGCCGATGCCATAAGGGATGAGCTGGCTGCAAAGGGCATTGTAATAAAGGATACCCGTGAGGGAGTTACCTGGAGCAGAGCTTAAGGATGGATCAGAGCATTCTTGAAAACATAAAGGATAAGTTTGGTCTTGCGGATATTGATGTTAACGGCTATTCGCCCCTGTCTCTTGCCTTTATCGGTGATTGTGTGTTTGATCTGGTCGTGAAGACTGTGGTGGTCGAACGGGCCAACCGGTCTGCGAATATTCTCCATCGTAAGGCAAGCAGGATCGTAAAGGCTCAGTCCCAGGCGCAGATGGTAATGTGGTTTATTGAAAAGGGTATCTTAAGCGATGAGGAACTGGCCATATATAAGAGGGGCCGCAATGCCAAGTCGGTCACTACCGCGAAGAATGCGTCGGTCGGTGATTACAGGAAGGCAACAGGCCTTGAGGCACTTATCGGATACCTGTATCTTAAAAACAGGACATCCAGGATTGTTGAGCTGATAAAGACAGGTATGGATATGATAGACGAATAAGACACCTTTGAACGAGATGCATTATGTAAACCTAAGACTTTGGAGAAAGCCATGTCATATGAAGAAATATATATAGAAGGAAGAAATGCTGTTCTTGAAGCTCTGCGGTCGGGGAGGCCTATAGATAAGCTCTATATACTTGACGGCTGTCAGGACGGACCGGTATCGACCATCAAACGGGAAGCAAGAAAGGCTGATGCGATAATAAAGTTTGTCGATAAGGAAAGGCTTGACCAGCTGAGCAGTACAGGACACCATCAGGGAGTTATAGCCCAGTCTGCAGCCTATGAATATGCAGAGGTTTCGGATATACTTGACAAGGCGAAGGAAAAGGGGGAAGCCCCCTTCATCTTTCTTCTTGACAATATAGTAGATCCCCATAATCTCGGAGCGATAATAAGGACAGCCAATCTGTGCGGAGCACACGGGGTCATAATCCCCAAGAACCGGGCAGTGGGGCTTACAGCAACGGTCGCACGTACCTCCGCGGGAGCACTCAACTATACTCCTGTGGCCAAGGTGACAAACCTGAGTAAGACAATAGAAGACCTTAAGAAGGAGGGACTTTGGTTCGTATGTGCGGATATGGACGGAGAAGTCATGTATAAGCAGAACCTGACAGGCCCGATCGGACTTGTTATAGGCGCAGAGGGTGAGGGAGTATCAAGACTTGTTAAGGAGAAATGCGATTATACAGCCTCCATCCCCATGAAGGGTGATATAGATTCCCTTAATGCATCTGTTGCGGCGGGAGTCCTTGCTTATGAGATAGTAAGGCAGAGAATGACCGGAGAATAGCGCATGAAATCCGATAAATATGAAGAACTGTCAGATATTGAACTGATCATGAGATCCCGCGACGGTGACGGTGAGGTTGCGGATTATCTTATGGAGAAGTATAAAGACCTTGTCAGGAGTAAGGCAAGATCTATGTTTATTCTGGGTGCGGATAACGATGACCTTATCCAGGAAGGTATGATCGGCCTCTTTAAGGCGGTCCGTGATTATGATGCAGGACGTGATGCCAGCTTCTATACCTTTGCGGAGCTGTGTATATCAAGGCAGATATATACAGCCGTGCAGGCATCGAGACGACAGAAGCACATCCCGCTTAACAATTATATTTCCCTCTACGGAAATGTGTCAGATGATGACCGGGATGATGATAAATACCTTATTGATTCGCTTTCCCAGTCGGGTTCTTTAAGTCCCGAAGAGATGATCATCGACAGGGAGAATGTTGAGGGTCTTGAGCAGAAGATTGAAGAGAGCTTAAGTTCGTTTGAGAAACAGGTGCTTGACCTGTATGTAACGGGAATGTCATACGTTCAGATAGCCAGGGTCCTCGGCAAGGATGAGAAATCCACCGATAATGCCCTGTCAAGACTCAAGGGTAAGATCAAAAAGATACTTAAGGAAGAAGGCAGGTCATAAGGCCTTCTTTTTTTGTGAATAATTTATGAAGAAATATTAATCTTCTGTGAAGGATTTTTTATTTTTATAATGACACCTCCCTGCTATAGTGGTAATCGAAGAGTGAGCGGCATATGTCGCCGGTATAAAAAGGAGGAAAGAATATGAAAAAGAAATTACTCAGTGTTATCATGAGCGCAGCAGTAGTTGCATCTTTACTTGCAGGATGCGGCCAGGCAGCAGCACCCGCAGCTCCCGCAGCAGATGCAGCACCCGCAGCAGACGCAGCAGCACCTGCAGCAGATGCAGGATCGGATGCAGCAGCACCCGCAGCTACAGGCGGCAAGAAGGTGGCGGTTGCAATGCCTACCCAGTCATCAGAGAGATGGATGCACGACGGTGCAAACATGAAGGAACAGCTCGAGAAGCTTGGCTATGAAGTTGACCTTCAGTATGCAGAAGATGATGTACAGGCTCAGGTTTCACAGATTGAGAACATGATCGCAGCAGGCGCTAACTGCCTCGTAATCGCAGCTATCGACTCAGACGCTCTTGTAAACGTTGAGGCTCAGGCTAAGGACGCAGGTATCCCGGTTATCGCTTATGACCGTCTTCTTATGAATACAGATGCAGTTTCATATTATGCAACATTCGATAACAAGGGTGTTGGTACAAAGATCGGTGAATACATCGTTGAGCACTGCGGTGCTACGAAGGATGATCCCAAGACTATCGAGCTCTTCATGGGTTCACCTGATGATAACAACGCTCATATGCTTTATGCAGGTCTTATGGAGCAGATCCAGCCTTTACTTGATGACGGTTCACTCGTATGTAAGTCAGGCCAGATCGCTTTTGATGACAACAACACACTTCGTTGGGATCAGCAGACAGCTATGAAGAGATGTGAGGATATCCTTACAAGGTACTATGCAGACGAAGATCTTGACATCTGTGCATGTGCATATGACGGACTTTCATACGGCTGTATGTCAGCTCTTGAGGGTGCAGGCTACACAGCTGATAACTGGCCGCTCATAACCGGACAGGATGCAGAGCTTATGGCTACCAAGCACATCATCTCAGGTAAGCAGACAATGTCAATCTACAAGGATACAAGACTTCTTGCTTCCAAGTGTGTTACAATGGTACAGGCAGTTCTTGAGGGCGCAGAGCCTGAGATTAATGATACCGAGCAGTACAACAACGGTAAGATCGTAGTTCCTTCATACCTTTGCGAGCCCGTTCCGGTTGACAAGGACAACTACAAAGAGATCATCATCGGTGGTGGATACTACACAGAAGAGCAGCTTGCTGAATAATCAGTATCAGTAAGAGTTACATTTAAGAAACAACAGGGCGGCGGCAGAGAGCTGCCGTCCTGTTTTTAAGTTAAGAAGGAGTAAACAGATGTCAGATTACATCCTGGAAATGGATCATATTACGAAGGAATTCTCCGGAGTAAAGGCTCTTGATGATGTTAATCTTAAGGTTAAGAAGGGTGAGATCCATGCAATATGCGGCGAAAACGGAGCCGGCAAATCCACTCTGATGAATGTTCTCTCAGGCGTATATCCCTACGGGACATATGAAGGGGACATCTTATATAAGGGTGAGCATTGCAAATTCCATAACCTAAGGGATTCGGAAGCAAAAGGCATAGTTATAATACATCAGGAGCTGGCTCTTTCTCCGCTGCTTTCGGTAGCAGAGAATGTTTTTATCGGTAATGAGCAGACAAGCAGAAAAGGGATCATAGACTGGACAAAGACGAGAAAGCATGCCCAGGAAATGCTTGCGAAGGTAGGACTTGAGCATGAGGATGTCAATGTTCCGATCAATACGCTTGGTGTAGGCAAGCAGCAACTTATAGAAATAGCCAAGGCAATGGCCAAGAAGGTTGAGCTCCTGATCCTTGATGAGCCTACCGCGGCCCTTAATGATGAAGAGAGTAAGAAGCTTCTTGATATCATGCTTCAGCTGAAGGAGCAGGGTGTTACCTGCATCATCATCTCCCATAAGCTGAATGAGATAGAATATGTATCTGATGCGGTCACGATCATAAGAGACGGAAAAACAATAGAGACACTTGTAAAAGGTGTTGATGATTATTCCGAGGACAGGGTCATAAAGGCTATGGTCGGCCGTGAGATGACAAACCGTTATCCCGTCAGGGAAGGTGTCAACATAGGAGACGTTATATTTGAAGTAAGGAACTGGAATGTCTTCCATCCGGATGATGAGCACAGACAGGTGCTCAAGGATATCAACATCAAAGTACGAGCCGGCGAGGTTGTCGGGCTTGCGGGTCTGATGGGTGCAGGCAGGACCGAACTTGCGATGAGTATTTTCGGCAGAAGCTACGGACAGAAGATATCCGGACATATCATGATCAACGGCAGGGAAGCACAGATAAAGACTGTTAAGGATGCCGTTAAGAGCAAACTGGCATATATCTCCGAGGACAGAAAGACTTACGGACTTAATCTTATAGGAGATATAAAAGAAAATATGACGATCGCCGCGAGACCGTTCTTCTTTTCCAAAAACGGCGTGATCAATTCCAATGACGAGATAGTAGCGGCGCAGGAATATAAGGATAGAATAAACGTTAAAGCCAATTCCATCAATCAGGTTGTCGGATCGCTTTCCGGTGGTAACCAGCAGAAGGTTGTAGTTGCGAAATGGATGCTGACGCAGCCGGATGTCCTGATCATGGATGAACCTACAAGAGGTATCGACGTAGGCGCAAAATACGAGATCTACTGTGTAATAAACGAACTTGCCAAAGCAGGAAAAGCGATCATCGTTATCTCATCCGAAATGCCCGAGATAATCGGTACCTGTGACAGATGCTACGTCATTAACGAAGGAGAGATCGCAGGAGAACTGAACAAAGAAGAGTTTTCACAGGAGCGTATCATGCAGCTTATCATGGCTCATATGAGAAAGGGAGATGGAAATGGAAACTAAAAGCAAAAAGATAGTAAATATGGATTTAAAACAGTACGGAATGTTTTTGATCCTGATCGGAATTTTTATCCTGTTCTCGATCACGACAGAGGGTGCAAATGCTACTCCCGTTAATATCAATAACCTTATAATGCAGAACGGATACGTCGTCATTCTTGCGATCGGTATGCTGCTCTGCGTTCTGACGGGTAACATTGACCTTGGTGTCGGATCGGTAGTTGCGGTCACAGGATCCGTTGCCGGTATCATCATGATCGATTATCACAAGAATATGTGGCTGGCAATATTTGCTGCTCTTGCGGTAGGTATCCTGACAGGCCTGTTTGCAGGGTTCTTCATAGCATATTTAAGTATCCCGCCTTTCGTTGTTACACTGGCTACGATGCTTATGGGAAGAGGTCTTACATATACTCTGCTTCAGGCGCAGACAAAGGGCCCCTTCGACGAGTCCTATAACTTTATCGGGGCAGGATTCCTTCCGACAAAACTGATCGAGAACGGGGACGGGACGATCGATATTGTCAGTATCCTGGTAGCGATAATTGCTTCGGTCGTACTGATCTATTCGGAATTCAAGAGTTATTCCACCAAGAAGAAATACAACTTTGCGGTTTATCCGGTATGGCAGATAGCACTTAAGCTCGTGATCATGCTGGGTATCATATGGTTCTTCTTCTACAAGCTTGCAGCATATAAAGGACTTCCTTTCGTTCTGTTCATCATGGTCATCCTGATAGCAGTATACGGATTTATCACGAGCAAGACAGTTGCCGGACGTCAGATATATGCGCTGGGCGGTAACAGAAAAGCAGCCAACCTTTCCGGTATCGATACCAATAAGGTTTTCTTCTGGGTATATGTAAACATGGGATTTCTCTCATCAATAGCAGGTATCGTTCTTGCCGCCAGAAACGGATCGGCAACACCCAAGGCAGGTGACGGTTTTGAAATGGATGCCATTGCATCATGTTACATCGGTGGTGCCGCTGTTGCGGGCGGAGCCGGATCCATAGTCGGAGCCGTTGTCGGTGCTTTCATAATGGGTATCCTCAATAACGGTATGTCACTTATGGGATGGTCAACCGATATCCAGAAGATCGTTAAAGGTGCAGTTCTTCTTGCAGCCGTAACACTCGACGTACTCTCAAAGAGAAAGAAAAACTGATAATATTTTTCAGAAGGCAGCCTGGCCCGGTTGTACCGCGGCCAGGTTGTTTGTTTTTGCAGGTAATGATAAAATCATAAAACAGGGTTTTTGATCAATACACTGCAGGGAGGATCTATGGATCTGTATAAAGTGATACTCGTTGATGACGAGGAGGAAGTCAGGGAAGCGATAAGAAAGAGGATCGACTGGGAAGAGATCGGTTTTACCGTGGCAGGTACCGCTGAAAACGGAGAGGAAGCTCTGGAACTTGCGGAAAGCTGTGAACCGGATGTCATAATGACCGACATACAGATGCCCTTTATGGACGGCCTTACCCTGATCAGGAAGATCAAGGAAAAGATACCTGATCTTCGCAGCGTCATCTTTTCGGGATATGATGATTTCGAATATGCCAAAGAGGCCATAAGGCTTGAGGCCGAGGAGTACATATTAAAGCCGGTTGATGCTGAGGAGCTGCGGAATATCTTTATAAGGATAAAAGGCAGACTGGATGAACAGATAAAACAGAGACGAAATGTGGAACTGCTCAGCAAATACTATGAAGACAGCAGGCCCATGATGAAGGAACAGCTCATAATCGGTCTGCTCGAAGGAAGAGAGCTTCAGTTCGACCTTGAGAGATACCAGAGGGATTTTGATCTTAAGATAGAAGCCTCATTTTACTGTGCGGGCGCATTCCGGATAACTCCGACATCGGAGGGAGGGGAGAAGCTGGACAAAAACCTCATGGCTGTATCCCTTAAACAGATCGTGGTCGAAAGAATGAAGGATGTGCTGCCCGTTGAGGCGCTTGTCTATCTTGATACCGTCTGTGTGCTGGCCAGACTGTCGGGTACGGACCAGTACCATGTGTTCGTGGAGGAGATGGACAGGATATGTAAAGTGGCCCACAAGGCTTTAAATGCCAATGTTTCTGCCGGGATAGGCAGGACCTACGGGAACGCGGAGAGCATCCACACATCATTCCTTGAAGCCAAGGACGCTTTTCACTACAGGATATTTGTCGGCGAGAACCAGGCCCTGTGCATCAATGACGTGGATCCCTCGAATACTATAGAGGACTATGTCAGTGAAAAACAGATCCGGCATATAATGAGGCAGGTCAAGGTCGGCACCAAAGAGAGTATAGAAAAGGAAATACGTGATTTCATACAAAAGCTCAAGAAATCCGAGATAAGCTTAAGCCAGCTTCAGGTCTTCTATGCGGAGTTCATGGTGGAACTCATGCGCCTGTCGAGAGGCCATGCCATCAACCTTTCCCAGACCGGATTTGGAAATGTCAATACAAATGAGGAACTGGCGGGATTCTCATCCATGGATGAATTTGCGGACCGTCTCATAGAGCTGTCAGCCATGTTGTGGGAAAAGATCAGCGCCGGAAGGGTCGATACGACAAAGAAGCTGGGAGAAGATGCAAGACAGTATATTGCAGATCATTATTCGGAGAGTACGCTGTCAGTTGATGAGATATGTTCACATCTGGGTGTCGGGACCTCTTATTTTTCCTCTGTCTTCAAAAAGGAAACAGGGGTGAGCTTTGTCACCTATCTTACGGAAGTACGTATGAATGAGGCCCAGAGACTTCTTGATACCACTGATGAAAAGAGCTATATCATAGCCGGGATGGTGGGATATGAGGAACCGAATTATTTCAGCTACGTTTTCAAGAAACATTTTGGGATATCCCCTTCAAAATACAGGCGGTAAGCATAACAGGATATACAGGCATTGCGAAACTTTTTTCTGCGCCCCATTAGCTTTATAAAGGAAGAATACAAAAAAAGAAGTCTTCAGTGGACGATCTCACTGTCATTTACGGCCATCTCCGTATTGAGCATTGTCCTGATGGCGACGACTTTTTATACCCATTCGATCAATACCATCAGGTCAATTACGATCCAGCAGAACGAACAGATAGTAGATCAGGTCAGTTGGAATCTGAACTCATATATCAGGAATATGATGAGCATTTCAGATACCATGTGCTACAGCGTCATCAAAAACAGGAATCTGACCGATGAAAGCATAAGTAAGGAGATGAACCTCCTGTATGAAGCCAACAAGGATAACTTGACAAGCATAGTATGTGCCACAGCGGACGGGGCGATAATCGCCGCTTCTCCGGTATCAGCCAGAAGACCCGGGGTCGATCTTAAGAAGGAAAAATGGTTCAGGGACGCATTTGATGAGATCGAAAACATACACTTCTCAACTCCTCATGTTCAGAATATCTTTGAAAACAGTAACTACAGATACTACTGGGTCGTTTCCCTTTCAAGGATCGTGGAACTGACGAATCTCGGGAATGTCCGTAACGGAGTCCTTCTCGTGGATATGAACTACAGCGGTATCGAGCAGATGTTTGAAAAGGTCAATGACAAGGGAGTGGGGTTCGTTTATCTGTGTGATTCGGATGGCGAGATAATATATCACCCCATGCAGAAGGCCATATTTGCCGGTCTTGTCAAGGAGAATAACCGTATCCATGCCGGCTACTCTGACGGATCCTATACGGAGGAGTTTGACGGACAGGAAAGGGATGTCGTGATCAAGACCGTGGGATATACAGGCTGGAAGATAATCAGTGTTGCACCTTCAAGTGAGCTTGCACCCGATCTGGGACAGATCCGTAACTACCTGATACTGGTCGCCATAGCCTTTCTCCTGCTGATCGTATTCGGTAACTATATCATTTCATATGTTGTCACAGACCCCATAAGAAAGCTGGAGGATTCGATCACTTATCTTGAAGAGGGAGCCATAAATGAAGATGTGATGAATGAGGATGACATATTCATCGGAGGGTCTCACGAGATAAGGCATCTTGGCCGTACGATCAAGTCCATGATACGTCAGATGAAGAAGCTTACGGATGAAATGGTCAGGGAGCAGAAGGCAAAACGTAAAAGTGAGCTTGACGCCCTCCAGAGTCAGATCAATCCGCATTTTCTGTATAATACGCTCGATTCCGTCGTCTGGATGATAGAGGGGGAGAGATATAAGGATGCCATTTCCATGGTCACGGCACTTGCCCAGCTTTTCAGGATATCCTTAAGTAAAGGCAACAACATAATCCCCATCCGCGATGAGATCGTTCATGCGAGGAATTACCTTAACATACAGAAGGTAAGATATAAGAACAAGTTCAATGCAACCATCGATATAGATCCGGCAATAGAGAACTGCGCGACCATCAAACTCATCGTGCAGCCCCTCCTTGAAAATGCGATCTATTATGGTGTCGAGCATATGGACGGAGAAGGAGAGATAAGCGTCAGGGGATACGAAAAAGACGGGGATATCTATATCTCCGTTTCGGACAACGGAATGGGGATACCGGAAGAGACTCTTGAAACGCTTCTTACCGACAAGGCCAGGAGCCGTGGAAAGGGATCCGGTATCGGACTGTGGAATGTCAATCAGAGGATACAGATCTATTTCAAAGGTGATTACGGCCTCATGATCGAAAGCGAACTTGATGAAGGGACCACTGTGACCATCCATCTTCCCAAGATCCACATTGATAATTACCGGAAGGAGGATGGCAGATGATCAACAGGATAAAGCAGCATAAGAGTCTGCTGACCATTGTAATGCTCTTAGTCCTCCTCCTGTGCCTGGTAATGATCGGGACATGGGATTCGGGGAAGTCCGGCTCAAAAGAAAGGAAGGCAATCTCTCTTGTTGTCTACGGAGATGATACGGATAGATGGGAAAGTCTGAGGCAGGGGGCAGGTCTTGTCTGTAAGCAGAATAATGCCGATCTGAGTTTTCTTACCATGCTTTCAGAGGATGATACTTCCGAACAGAATGAGATAATAGACAGGGAGATCGAGGATGGAACGGATGCCCTGATCATCGCCGCATGCAACAGCAGTGGGGTAAGAGAGCACATAGCCGACATAGATCCAAAGGTCCCGGTCATTTATGTTGAATCTGTTGCCGCTCCCGGAGATGATGAGATCTACATCGCTCCCGATGATTACAATATGGGGCTTGATCTGGGAAGATCCATTGCCGAAAACGAGAGCGACATAGTAACGGTTGCGATAATATCGGAAAACACGGACCGGGACAGTGTGGCATTAAGAGAACAGGGCCTGAGGGATGCCATAGACGGTAAGGTCGGGAAGATCCTGGACTGGAAAAGAGACGAAAATAACAGGAACATCGAAAGCAGGATGTTCATCCAGAAAGCCATTGTTTCCGAAGCAACGGATGTAATAGTAGCCCTTGATAATTCAACGACTGATGCGCTTCTCGATGCGCTGGCCAACCTTAACAAGAAGAGCAAGGTATACTCCGTCTCTACCTCGAACAAGTCGGTATACAGTCTCTATAAGGGGGAGATAAAGACTCTTGAATATTCCAATGAGTTCAGTATGGGATATCTGGCGGCAATGTATGCGATGGATGATTCATACGCAAAGAAAAAATATCCCGACGAGGCGATAGAATACAGGATCGTAAGGAAGGAGAACATGTATGACAAGGACAATCAGGAATTACTGTTCCCGTTTGTTAACTAGGAAATACCTTGTAAGACCGGTCTGCGTTCTTGTTGCCGCTGCCCTGATGCTTCAGGGGTGTACGGGTGAAGCATCATCCCCGCCCAAACGTGTCAAGATCGCCGTACTTACATATGACGAGTATGATACCTTCATCGACAGTATGACCAGGTATATGACAAAGTGGTGCAGACAGAAGGAGAAGGATGATGGCATCAGGATCACACTTGATATCGCGGGTGCCAAGAAGAACCAGCTGACCCAGAACGATCAGGCTGAAAAATATATATCGGCAAAATATGATGTACTGTGTGTCAACCTCGTTGACAGAACGGATGCCACCGTGATAATCGACAGGGCCATGGCAAGTGATACGCCGGTGATATTCTTTAACCGTCAGCCGGTTGAAGAGGATCTGGCCCGCTGGGATAAACTCTACTATGTCGGCGCACCTGCCCGTCAGTCGGCGGAGCTTCAGGCAAAGATCATAATCGATGCCCTTTCAGATCCTGAAAAGTTTGCCGATGTCGATAAAAACGGAAATGATACGATCCAGTATGTGATGCTGGAGGGAGAAGCAGGGCATCAGGATACGCTTGTTCGGACGAGTGTACGTACCAATGAACTGACAAAGGCGGGATTTGCCCTTGAAAAGCTGGGAGATGAGTATGCAAACTGGGACAGGGACCAGGCAAGGGCAAAGATGACAGAGCTTATTAACCGGTATCCTTTTCAGATCGAGATGGTCATAGCTGATAATGATGATATGGCACTCGGGGCACTTGATGCCCTGGAGGAAAGTGATTATCCGCTGGATCCCTTTGTTGTAGGCATCAACGGAACGGAAGAGGGACTGGAGGCTATCAGGACCATGAAGCTTGACGGGAGTGTTTACAATGACGCAAAAGGACAGGGCGAGGTGATAATGGAGATGGCTTATTCCCTTGCAAGTGGCGATCCTTTTCCGGAAACGATAGAATTGACATTTGATAAATATGTCTTCAGGCCTTATAGTATTATTACGTATGATAATGTGCAGGAATATCTCAAGATGATCAACGTACCTGC
>JAILCT010000257.1 GCA_024690425.1 Lachnospiraceae bacterium
TCGGCGGAAATGTTCTGACCGGGCTTATAAAGCACAGCAAGATGGCAAGCGCAGAGCGGGAGATAGATGATGCAAGGTATGCCCTGCAGAGGTTCAGCAAGGAATTAAGGGATGTCAGCGGCTTTTCATCGATCCATATAGGGGATTTCCTTACATTTGCAGATTTCTTCTTTGACGGATTTGTCATGGATGTTATAGTGCAGAGTAAGATAAGCAATGCCAAAAGGCAGTGTGATGATGCCATAAGACAGGTTGAGACTATAAGAAAAAGACTTGTTGCGATTTAAATCAATTATATACAGTTTTGGAGAAAAAAATGAATTTATTGATACATGATCTTAATGATGAAGAATGGAAGGAATTATCTGCTGATTATGACGGATGGGAGATTGTTTCCGATAACGGCTCGATAAAGCCATGTGTGGGATGTTTTGGCTGCTGGATAAAAGAACCCGGTGAATGCGTTATCAAAGACGGCTACGAAAAGATGGGAGCACTCATCCACAGAGCAGATGAGATAAAGGTAATAAGCAGATATACATATGGTGGATTCAGCAGTTTTGTTAAGAATGTGTTTGACCGGAGCATCGGCTGGGTACTTCCTTATTTCGAGGTTTATGAAAATGAAATGCACCACAAAAAGAGATATCAGGAGGATAAACCGATCACCTTCATTTTCAGAGGTGAAGGATTAACTGATGATGATAAGAAAAAGGCTGGGGTCTATGCCGAAGCTGTTTGCAGGAATCTTCGCGGATATGTTAAGAGCATCATGTTTGAAGAATACAAAGTACAGGCAACTGATACAGATATTAACAAAGAAATACGTAAATATACAAGTAATCCCGAGAAAACAGTTATGCTTAATTGCAGCTTAAGAGGTGATAAAGCCAATTCCCGGAAGTTCCTTGACAGACTGTCATCAAATATAAGGGAAGATGCAGTAATAATTAATCTCTCCGCATACTTAAACAGAAAAGATGAACTTATGGATATATTAGGTCAGTCAGGAACAATAATTTTTTCGATACCTTTATATGTTGACGGTATACCATCAGCCTGCCTTCGTGTAATGGAAGAGATGGAAAAGTACGGATTTGAAGGCAATAAGCATATATATGTTGTTTCAAACATGGGTCTTTATGAAAGTAGTCAACTTAAAAACCTCATGAGTATGGTTAAAAGCTGGTGCGGGAAATGTGGCTTTATATATGGAGGCGGAGTAGCTATAGGTGCCGGTGAAATGATCGGGTCTGTGATGGCGGCAACAGACAAGGGCCCGGCAAAAAATGCAGCGGAAGCCCTTGATAAGCTGGCAGATGCCATTGATACAGCGTCTATGATCAAAGACAAATACGTCGATCCATACAGATTTCCGAGATTCCTGTATATATTTGCTGCAAATTCAGGATGGCCAAAGGCTGGAAAACTTAACGGATTAAAGAAAGCTGATCTGTTACAGCAAAAATCATGAGCTATTTGATAAATCCAAATTTGTTATAGTAACGCCAAACGGTGTTTTAAATATAGAGTAACAATACAAAATTGATAAAGAAGAGGAAAACGAGATGGAGATTAAATTGGAAGCAGTAGAAAAGGTAATGGAGCTGGCAGGTGTGGATTACTACACAGCCAAGGAGGCACTTGTTAAGGCAGAGGGAAACCTTGATAAGGCCCTTGAGGATCTTGCTCCGACAGGAACAAGTGTAGGCGATGAGATCAAGGATATGATCGAGAAGTTAAAGGCTAAGGTCAAGGAAGGCAACGTTGACAGGGTTCAGATCCGAAAGGATGATGAGATAATCCTGAAGGTTCCAGTAAATGTTGGGATCATCGGAGGTATCATCGGTGCTGCCGCAGCTCCCTGGGCGCTCATCGCAGGTACCATAGCTGCTTTCGGTTTTGGCTGTAAGCTTGAGATCGTTAAGAAAGATGGCACTACCGATGAGATAGTATAACAACTAAAATACCTAATATGTATGAAACAGGCCGTATTCCGTGCAGGAACGGCCTGTTTTTTGTGGTTGTACACAAGGAGCGCAGATAAAAAATGAAGGAACCGTTTTATGGGTTCCTTCTTGAGGGAGGTGTTATGAAAAAGTTTTAGTTCATGTCCGTTCTATGTACTATTTCTTTTGATGGTTCTATGATAAACCCCAATGCGCCATTATACTGTCACAAAAAATATTGAAAAAATATTGAACTTGGGGTGACATTTCTGTGAAGGTCAGTGGTTTATAACATGATCATGAAAAGGAACCGGACCGGTAGCCCGGAGGAGGAACGGATATGACGAAGTCATATTCAGCATCCGTTCCGACGACTGGCCGCCGACGAAGGAGGGGACAATACATATTATACGAAGGAGGACAAAGAAATGTTAACACTCAGAGAAGAAGAACTTAATTTGATAAATGGCGGCAATGCAGCAAAAGGTATGTTGGGCGGAGCAAAGTTTAATGTTGGTGACAAGGTAATCTCCAAATCAGCTCCGGATGGCGGGGTCGGAACAGTAGAAAAAAGCAAATACGATAAAGGCTGGTGGTACTCTGTAAGAATGCAGGGTGGATTACTCTATACTCCGGAAAGTGACCTTGAACCTGCTCTTATGGTACAATCTGTTTGAAACGGAGGTCATTTCCACGGTTCATTTGGGAAAAATATGAAGCAGGCCGTCTCCTTTCATGCGGGAGCGGCCTGCTTTTGTATCTTCACTTATTGGTAAGCAAAAGGAGCCTGCGATGCAGACTCCTTTAAGTGGGAAAATGTTAATTATGTTTATGCAAAGGTCTTGTAATAAGCCTCAAGCAGTTCCTCTAAGTGTATTAAGAATTTCTTCATAATGATCGCCTCCTTTGATCTTAAACATTATCA
>JAILCT010000258.1 GCA_024690425.1 Lachnospiraceae bacterium
ACCATAGCTTTATGGCTGACAGCTAACATCACCGCAGACGATGAGCAGGTGTTCATTCGCCACATCGTTATATACTTCGCATTTAGCACCGCTCAGATCATATACATGAACTATATTCTTCAGTTCTTCCTTTTCTTCAAAATCACCCGTGATATCGGGGTATTCTGCAAGCTTCTCAGGTGAGAAGTGAATTGTTTTCTCATTATTGAATACCGCCGTATAGAGGATCTCGGCCTCGACAAGGTCCTGGAAAATATGGCTTCCGTAAGACAGTTCGGGATTATAGCCGGCACCCGATTCTTCTGTCTCGCATATGACTTCGAAAGCGCTTATGTCGGAGAATGAAGTCGGAACCCCAAGCTCCGGTGATGTTGTTCCCACACGTCCCGGTACTATCAGCATCATATGTTTATTTAGATCCCTGTAGTGCCAGTTGATCTTCCCAACCAGCTTGGCAACAAGGTCCTTCTCCTTATAAGGCATTGAGTAATACTTTATCGGATCCACATACACGATAAGGTCAATCTCTGTCGTCTTGCACATACCCATTGAAGCTCCCTTGCTCTCAAGGAGGATATTGTCAACAGGTACGTCAGGCGGGATCACGGTGCCTGACTTTCCCTTCTGGACCTGTAAGGGACGGCACTGGAGAAGGTCTATGGAGTACTCCCCGTTTTCTGAGATATTTATGGTAAATTCCGTGTCTACCGGATACTCGTACTCCTCCTGAATGCAGGCAAGCATCCTCTTCATCTGCTCCATCAGGGTCTTATTCTCGACAAGGCCCTTGCAGGAAATAAACTTAACATCCCTTCTCCTGCCCATCTCACGGAGCCTTGACTCTGCGTCATAGTCATGCTCAAGCAATATCCTATCAAGATAACCCGGAATATCCGGCTCCAAATGATCATGGGACAGCTTCTTAAGTGTATGTTCCGTCATGTTTATGACTTCCGCCTTCCCCTGGGAAAACTTGTGCTTATCGGCCGAAGATGAATAAGAGGTCTTCTCCGGTTTATCAAGATTGACAATCCTCGGATATGACCCTTCGGTCCTGTCAACAGCCGAGGTCCCAAGGCCCATGACAAGTCGCAGCATACCCGCGCTCGGGTCCGTATCCTTCATTATCCTGTAAGGACTGTAGGAATATCCCACGCCGGCTGCGCATGGCATATAGTTGGACCCGTAGTAGGAGCCCGAAACACGCTGGATAAGAAGGGCCATCTGCTCATCCCTCTTATCAAGGCCCCGCCTCTTACGGTAGTCAAGCGCCGACAGGCTCATGGAGCTGGCATATACAACCTTGATGGCGTGCTCGAATTCGTCAAGCCTCTCCTCAAGGCTTCCCCTATTCACACAGAATACCGACTCGTATTTTCCTGCAAAGGCATTCCCGAATCCATCCTCCAGAATTGAGCTGGATCGTATGATATAGGGATCTTGACCATAGTAGTCAATTATTCTCACGAACTGTTCACGCATAGCATCCGAAAAGGTGCCTTCCATAATCTTATTCTTAAACTCTTCTGCAAGAGCGAAATATCCTTCCTCCTTACGCTGCTTTATCCTTGTATCCCACAGATTGTTATCAACAATGTATGTATAATACATATCAGAACCGACATAAAATGAATCGTGAGGCTCAAGCACTTCGGCAATATCGGCTTCTTTATTTCTTATTATGGCCCTTGCAAGCAGCATACCGCAGGCTTTGCCTCCGATCATACCGGTTCCGACCATATGGTCCCTGACTTCGAAATAATCCCGAGGAGTAAAATGCTTTTTTACCATTTCCCTCATCTTTTCATCTCTGGTCATCATGATATTGCACATCTTGCTGCTGTCATCGGTAATGTCGGAACCATTATCATAAAGAATTTTTGTACGATTAAAAAAACGGTCCCAGGAATCCGAATACTGTTCATCGGCTGATCTTTGCGCCTTACCCAGGGTCTGATAAAACCGGCTTGATTTTACACCGTCAAGAATCGGCCTGAATTCACCGGTCCCCCGGTCATAAGTATGGGGCAGAAACATGGTTTCCGAATTCCTGTTCCATACCTTCTCCGGACGGACATATACATTTTTATTGTCCGAATATACATCAAGGAAAAGCTGGGTTGTATTATGCATCTTTTTTATTGCCTGTACCGAATGTTTACCTCTGATGATCGGGAAGAATGCGACCGTGTCAAGTGTAAAGAGGAAGGGACAGGTGACTCTGAAAAAGTTTCCCATCATAAGGTCAGTTGCCCACGCTGTCTGAAGTTCGGACAGACAGTCAAATACATAGAAGGCATCGTAACCTTCCTTCTCTATCACGTTATGGATATCCACCGTAAAGTTCTCAAACCTGTGGGATAGGGGAACATCCACTCTCTTTATCTCGGGCAGGTCCTCAAGCAGGGGTTCATGGGATGCAAAGCGGAAATAGATGATATTGCGCTTATCCTCAATCGCCTGCCTGACATAGGGCTCCATAAAGAGCTTAAATTCGGACAGGTCCGAAACTCTCCATACAACATTATCTCCAAGCCTTATATTATCAAGCGCCGTATCCATCTCGGGAATCCCGCTCTTTACCCTGTCAAATGCAGCCATGTCCTAACCCTCTTTAGCCCAACTGCCGGCATTTCAATAAATAAAGGCGTTCCATCCTTTACGGACGAAACGCCTTCGTTTCTCTGTCTTTATTTATTATATCACGAATTTATCACTTTTTCCAGACCTGGCACCCACATTGGCAGGTTATACTATAAGCTTACAACAAGCCCCTCATCATCAAGAATACTGATCTGAGCTTCCTTACCTGCATCACTTACGGTATAGTCACCCTTAAATGCCTCAACCTTCGCCCATCCGTTTTCGTCCGTCCTTACAGTGGTATCTGTCCACCATTCTTCCCGGACAAGCTTCTTAAGCATTTCGAATGACGGTTTCCTTGAATTATCCTTTCTTATAAATCCGCTTGGTGCCTTAAGCCATGCACCGTCCTTGTAATCCCAGGTCGTTATCGCCTCAACAAGAGGATGAGAAAAGAGTATCCTGTACATTTCTTCTATCTCCCTTGCCTGCCTGGCTTCCCCTTCGGGGGTGCTTGGCCACTCATCCACCTGCCAGTCGTTAAGATCCACGATGTGTTCAGGCATAAGATCACCGGATATCAGTGTATTCTCGGTAAAATGTATGGGAAGTCCGAAATGCGAAAATCGCTCAAGGACTTCTTCAAGCTTCTCCCTTCCCCAGTAGCCCTGATGCTGGTGGGACTGAATACCTATCGCACTTATGGGAACTCCCGCATTCAGGCAGCCGTCTATAAGTATCTCGTAATTAGTCGAAGTATTAAAGTCATTAAGGAGCAGAATAGCATCGGGATTACTCTCATGAGCCCTGGCAAACACTTCCCTGATGAGCCCTACCCTGCCCTTTTCCTTACATATCCTGGTTATGGCATTGTCATACTTATCAAATATCGGCATGATCACCACTTCATTGATGACATCCCACATATCGATAACGCCTTTAAACCCTGTGACTTCCCTGTCTATCCTCTCAAGCTGTTTCTTAAGGATCGTGGCATTATCATATTTCATCAGCCAGTCAGCACACACTGTATGCCAGCACAGCGGGTGACCCTTGACTTTCACTCCTTTATCCTTAAGGTACTCAGCCGTCTTCATCAACAGATCCTTACCCGTCTGTCCTTCCACCGGTTCATAATTCCCCCAGTAAAAAGGAAGCGTGGCATAATTGAATATCTCAAGCCAGCTGTCCGTCACCTGTTTATATTCTTCTTCACCCTTCATAACATAAGGGATAAAGTCAAACCCGCCGCAGCCAAACAGAAATGCATGATTTTTCTGTTTTATACTTATTTCTCTGCCTGTAATGGGGTTCCCGCTTGCATCTGTAAATCTTATCCTTTTGCTTATTTTTCTGTGTGATATGTCCATGATTGCCTCCTGATTTTACTTCATTACCAGATATATATTATAATGATAGGAACAAACCTGCTTCTTATATTTTGTCATCCCATAGTTTGCTTTTTGCCTGACAAAGCAAAAAATGATAAACAAAAGTGCACTTCATAAGAGGTCATAAAAACAGGCCTTGATATATAATAAGAAAAAACATCGTACGGGAGGAAAACACATGAAAGCTCTTTTTATCGGCGGAACAGGAACTATAAGTATGGGGATCATCAGATCACTGGCCAAGGATCCACAGTGGGAAGTATATCTCCTTAACCGGGGCAGCCGTAAGGATGAAGTCCCAGAGGGAATCAATCAGATAACTGCCGATATCAATAATGAGTCCGATGTTGCAAAAAAGCTTAAGGACATGACCTTTGATGTCGTCAGTGATTTTATAGCCTTTGATGTCAATGCGGTCATGCGTGACTACCGCCTCTTCAAGGATAAGACACGTCAGTATATCTTCATAAGCTCTGCTTCGGCATACAATAAGCCCGCAGCAAGCTATATAATAACCGAGGGTACAACCCTTGCCAATCCCTACTGGGAATACTCAAGAAACAAGATAGCATGTGAGGAATTCCTTATGGATAAGTACCGCAGTGAAGGCTTCCCTGTAACCATAGTAAGACCGTCACATACTTATGATGAGCGGAACATTCCTCTGGGAGTCCACGGTGACAAGGGCTTCTATCAGGTGATAAAGCGTATGCAGGAAGGTAAGCCAGTGATCATCCAAGGCGACGGATCTTCCCTGTGGACACTTACCTTCAACAGTGATTTTGCCATAGGCTTTACAGGACTCATGGGTAACAGACATGCGATAGGTGAGGCCTTCCAGATCACAGGTGATGAGACACTTACATGGGATCAGATATATAAGACCATCGCCGATGCTCTCGGTGTTGAACTGAAGGCTTACCATGTGGCTTCGGATTTCCTTGCACAAGTGGGCGAATCATTCGGATATGATTTTACCGGCTCTCTCACAGGCGACAAGTCCGTATCCGTGGTCTTTGATAACTCCAAGTTAAAAAAGCTCGTTCCTCAGATGACAACCAACGTACCATTCCATAAAGGGGTCCGTATCGCACTTGACTATGTCCTGTCCCATCCCGGAGATTACGATGAGGATCCTGATTTTGATTTATTCTGTGATAGGATAATAAATGCCCTTGATAAGGCTAAGAAGGAAGTGATCCGTTAAGCCTGCCTGCTCTTAAGGAATTCAATAAGTTCATTATCAGGAAGCGGCCTGGAGAAATAATAGCCCTGTATGTAATCGACCCCAAGCCTTACCATGGTATCGTACTGTTCCCTGGTTTCTACACCTTCGGACACGATCTTCATGTCCATATCATGTACGACATTCACCATTCCCTTCATTACATGCTTGATCCTGCTGTTGGTGAAATAACCCTGCGTAAAGCTTAAGTCGAACTTGATGTTGCTTGCCGGCATATTGACAAAATAGTCAAGGTTCGAGCGGCCCGTTCCAAAATCATCCAACGAGAAAGTCACACCCATTTTTATGAGCTTCTCCATGTTCATAAAGAGCAGGTGGTTCAGTTCATTATCGGCGGTTTCTGTGATCTCAAGATTTATACTTGAAGGATCTATGTTGTAGGCTTCTATGTTTTTCTTAACAAATCCGGCGGGATTCTCATGGTCAAATTGAGCTACGGAGATATTGGACTCAATGAACTCGATCCCCAGCTTCTGCAGTTCTCCCGTGGCAAGAAGTTCACACACCTTCTCAAACACCCTTATTCCCAGGGGTATTATCTGGCCGTTTTCTTCAGCTATCGGTATGAATTCAGCCGGCGACACCATCGTACCGTCTTCCTTAAAGATACGGACAAGGGCCTCCGCGGATGTAAACCTTCCCTTCTTCACATTATAGATCGGCTGGTAATACACCTTGACCCTGTCATCCCTGAGAGCGGTTTCTATAAGGCTGTAGACCTCTCTCCTCAAACGCATCTTATCTATGAGTTCCTGATTGCAGACAAGTATATCATCAGCCGAATCCTCATAACAATGTATAAAGTTAAAGATCTCATCGGCCCCTGACAGCATATTGCCATCGGGGAAAAAGATAAACTTGGCTTCAACCGGAATGTCTGTAACCCCATCTGCCCTGCCCTTTATCTTCAGAAGCTTTTCATAGGCTCTGTCCTTGTCCTCATATACAATGCAGAACATATCATCACCTATCCTGAACACGGGCTCATCTCCCAGCTCAAGGAAACCCTTCGCAGATCTGAGCACGGCATTTCTCTTTATTTCGAGTTCCGTAAAGGGAACCAGATATTTGATCTTGGCAGTATAAAAGGCAAAGGAACTATTGTATTTATACTTATCCTGGAAGTATAAAGACAAAGCATTCTGCGTAAATAATCCCGTGACACGGTCAATATGTTCGTTGGGATTCTCAAGCTGTGAATACAGCACTATCATACCCATAGCGGCAGCAAAACCGACAAGAAGTGTCTCCTTGGAGAAAAACTGGATAAGGGCTGCAACAAGCCATAATCCCTGCCATGTAAAGAGGGCGATCAGTCTTCTGTGGGAAATATCCTTCTTATGCTTAAGTGAAAGATATAACGTGAAGGAAATATAGAATATGGCCAAAATATAGGTGCAAAGAGTCGCCGGACCGTATGAATATACAACCCTTCCGTCCATAAAGTACTCGATGGGCAGGATGATTATCAGGATCTCACCGACCAGATAGATAAAAAACGTAAGGCCCCTGATGATCCTGTATTTGAACTGAACCGCAATATCAAGACATGCATACAGAAATCCGCAGTACCCCTGTGTCACCAGCAGCATGATATAGATCTTGCATACACCCCTCGTAATCATGGGTGAAAATCCGTTGTAAACAGCCTCATGGATGCATACGATCGAAGTAATATCAAAGGCAAGACATACGATGCATGTTACAAAAGCAGCAATGAATAAGCTTCTATTCTTAACATTCAGCTTCCTCTCACGCTCGATAAGTACCAAAAAGATTATCAGCATGGCAAGTCCGCATAACTGAAGTTCAATATTCATATATCAATCTCCCAAACCGTCATCGTACACGGAAGTGTCAAGTGCAGAATAACTCTTAAGATTCCTGTAGGTGAGGAAATACAGTACACCGATGAACACAAGAAATACAAGGACCAGGAAACCGTTGCCGCTGAGCAGGCAGAAATCAAAGAAACCATGCAGAAATATCGGTACCAGCAATGCCTTTTTAAGCATCTTCTTACTCTCTTTACGGTCTCCTGCCGTATCGCACAGCTTAGCTCTGCCGTAATAGTATCCCATATACACGGCAAACACCGCATGCCCCGGGACAGATATAAGCGCCCTTATGATCGCATTGCCAAACCCGTTCGATAGTACATATGCAATGTTCTCAATTATCGCAAATCCCATCGAAACACTTACCGAATACACGATCGCATCAAATGTATAATCAAAATCAGGTGCATTCCATGTCAACTTCTTAAGGGCTATATATTTTACACCCTCTTCGACAAGCGCAACGGCAATAAAGGCATCGACCGCTGTAAGGAAGATGGAATCCGATCCGTCAGAGGAGATCCCAAGGACCGAAGAAGCTATCATTTCGATTATAATGGCAGGTATAACGGAAATAACCCCGGCGATAAGAAGCCTTCTTATAAGAGTTGCAGGTTCCTTCTCAATCCTGTCCTGTTTATAGACCTGGTATGTAATGAACGCACCCGGAGCTATTGCGAGAAGAAGCAGAAATCTCATGAGCCTATAAATATCCTCCTGTATAGAAGTTCTGTAATGATATTTTACCACATATAACAATTTAGTGGTATACTTCCATATATAATGACCGATCCATAACAGGAGATATCTGATATGAAAAGAACCGAATTCTCTTTCCCATCAGCAACCGGAACCGGCGATATTTCCGCATACAAATACCTGCCGGACGGAAGTTATGATACCGTTCTTATCATCCATCACGGAATGGCGGAAAACATAACACGCTATGAAGGGTTCATAGGCTTTCTTAACAAAAACGGAATAGCTGTATATACACATGACATGGCGGGCCATGGAAGGTCATGCAAGGATACCTCGCTTTCCGGCTGGTTCGGCGAAAAGGACGGATATCTGCGTCTGGCAGATGATTTTCACACCATGGTAACACAGGCTGCCTGCGACAATCCCGGATGCAGGATCATTGTATTCGGCCATTCAATGGGTTCCTTCATATGCCGTATATACTTAAACCTGTATCCCGACGATAAAATATCAGGCGCTATATTTATGGGGACCGGCGGCCCGAATCCGGCGGCCGGAATGGGGAAACTGATGGCCTCTCTCATTGCCCTTTTCAAAGGCAGGAAGTATAAGAGCAGGCTCATGCACGGGATCATATTTGCAAATTACGGAAAAGGCTTTGAAGGAAGAACCGATTTCGACTGGCTCACAAGAGATAATGAAATAGTGGATAAATACATAGCCGATCCAGAATGCGGATTTCTCTTTACTGTACAGGGGGTGTATGATCTTATAGAAGCAAATGTCGCTTCCAATGCAGATGAATGGTACAAAAATCTTAATAAAGATCTGCCGTTATTTATAATAAGCGGGGCAGAAGATCCCGTCGGGGATCACTCTCTTGGTGTAAAAACAGTAAGTGACCGGCTTAAAGCAGCCGGCCACAATAAAACAACACTAAAATTATATCCTTCCTGCCGGCACGAACTTCTGAATGAATTAAACAAAGATGAAGTTATGACCGACATCCTAGACTGGATCTCTTCTCTGTAGATCACTCGGTAAACAATGCCGTAGAGTAGTACCTGTCACCGCTGTCGGGAAGAAGGGCTACTATGGTCTTACCCTTGTTCTCGGGCTTCTTCGCATATTCGATAGCTGCATGAAGCGCAGCTCCCGATGAAATACCTACCGATATGCCTTCCTTCTTGGCAAGGAGCTTGGCTGCAGCAAATGCATCCTCATTCTTGGCCCTGAATACCTCATCATAAACCTTGGTATTAAGGACATCCGGTACGAAGCCTGCGCCGATACCCTGAATCTTATGAGATCCCGATCGTCCCTCCGAGAGTACCGGAGAATCATCAGGCTCAAGGGCA
Source organism: Lachnospiraceae bacterium (assembly GCA_024690425.1). The sequence goes on from JAILCT010000258.1 coordinate 9,119, forward strand.
ACAACCTTCACGGAAGGATTCTGCTCCTTAAGGTACTCGCCTGTTCCGGTAACCGTTCCGCCGGTACCTACACCTGCAATAAAGATATCAACCTTGCCATCGGTATCCTTCCATATCTCGGGACCGGTGGTCTTCTTATGTATGGCCGGGTTGGCAGGATTTACGAACTGACCGGGGATGAAGCTTCCCTCTATCTCTTTCGAGAGCTCCTCAGCCTTGGCGATCGCGCCCTTCATACCCTTGGAGCCTTCGGTAAGTACTATCTCTGCACCGTATGCCTTAAGTATACTCCTTCTCTCAACGCTCATCGTCTCGGGCATTGTAAGGATGATGCGGTAACCCTTTGCAGCTGCGATAGCCGCAAGGCCGATACCCGTATTTCCTGATGTGGGCTCGATTATGACGGAACCCTTCTTGAGAAGTCCCTTCTCCTCAGCATCCTCGATCATTGCCTTGGCGATACGGTCCTTTACAGATCCTGCCGGATTGAAATATTCAAGCTTGACAAGAACCGTGGCTTCAAGTCCGAGATCTTTCTCAATGTTTGTAACTTCAACCAATGGTGTGTTTCCCACAAGTCCCAGCGTTCCTTTATAAATGTTTGCCATGATCATTCCTCCTCTGTATTTGTTATTCGGGTAACTATTCGGTTTATTACTTATGTTAAAATGATAGCTCAGCATCAGCCCTGTGTCTAATACATAATAATAATCGTACGTTATAGGATAAGCCTATAACCGAACACCAAAAAGTGACACATCGGCTCAGAGCCAATGTGTCACTTATATGCTCTGGTATTTACGATGACAACTGCGCCAGCCTTGTTTCAAAATCCTCCACGGGGAGAGGCTTGTCAAAATAGTAGCCCTGAACAAAATAACACCCGTGCTCTTTCAACAGAATGACCTGGTCGATTGTCTCGACACCTTCAGCAATACTCTTAAGACCCAGGGAATTAACCATCTCTATGATAGAACGAAGCATTACCTTCTTCTTCTCGTCCTCGGCGCTTCCGTCACCAACGGGAATAAAACTCCTGTCTATCTTGATAACATTCCAGGGAATCTCATGCAGGAGGCTCATGGAGGAGAAGCCGACTCCAAAATCATCCACAGAAGTCGAAAAATCCAGCTCCCGCAGTCCGGTAACAAGTGTTTTTAATTCCTTGAAGCCCACCTCCGTAGTTGTTTCGGTAAGCTCTATCTCGATAAGGGAATGGGGAACCTCATAACGATCTATGATCTCGGTAATGTGGATAAGCAGATCCGGATCCCCAAGATGGCATCTTGACAGATTGACTGACACCGGCACAACCTTACGTCCCTCATCTATCCACCTTCTCAGGTCACGGCATACATGCTCTATCATATAGAAGTCCAGCCTTACAATATCGCCGTTATTCTCAAGCACCGGGATAAAACGGTAGGGAAGCACCATCTTACCTTCATGGAACCAGCGGCACAGGGCTTCCGCTCCGTTAAGGCGGTATTTTTTTAGTTCGGCCTTGGGCTGGTAGTATACCGTGAACTCTTCATTCTCCAATGCGTCCTGAAATATTCCGGCAATATATTTCTCATCCTTATCCGCCTGTTGCAGCTTCTCATCATATATAATGAAGGGCTGGGTGGGATTCTTAAGGGCGCTGTGCATTGCCGATGCAATGGTCTCATTCAGCTCCTCAGCCGAACCACAGCTCTCCGAGATGGGGTAGAATCCGACACAGGCGCTCATTACCCTTCCCTCAGTGTCCTCTCCCAGGGTAACGATCTTGCCCGATAAATAAACCGCGATCTCATCAAACCTTTCCTTTTTAAAGATCACGCTGAAATTAATACCTCCGGTCCTTGCCACCAGGCCGTCATCACCAAGAAACTCCTGCAGGCTCTTCACATAGACCGCCATCAGCTTATTACCCTTGTCATTACCGACCTGACGGTTCAGTTCCGCCATGCCCCGCAGGCTGAAGCCACAGGCCGCATAACCGGAGATCGTCCCTTCCTTATACAGACCGTCTACATACTCTGTAAACATTGTCTTCGTTGAGACACCCGTAATGAAATCAGTTTTACTCCTTGCCTCCTCCCTGCGCCTCTTAAGCTCGCGGACGGTCAGCATCTTTAAGATCTCGTATACTGTATTAAGTCCTGCGGACAGCTCCGCCGGATAGTCCCTGTTGGCAATTCTTGTATGTAACAGGCAGCTGATCTTCTCGCCGTCATGGGAAAAGTCATACTCTGCCAGGCCTTCCCCATCCTTCTTCTCGTCGTAGAGACTTATAACCTCCGGTTCATTCCCTGCAGAACCTTCGATCTTTATCTCCACACCGGTAATGCCCAGCACCCTGCCAAGCCGTTCCAAAACACTCAGAAAATCCTCATCCAGAAGCCATACCTGCTCCGTGATCCTGAGCATGGATTCAAGAGTCTGCATATACTCAAGCACGTCAAAAGATGCCATCTGATCACCCCCCTGCTACCATAAGCTGCGGGATCGATATGATAAATTCGGTTCCCTTGCCAAGCTCACTGATGATCTTCAATTTTCCGGACATAGCATTTATATGGTATCCCACAAGAGAAAATCCTGTCTTGTCGAATTCCTCGTCCCTTACATCCGACAGACCCCTGCTGGATAAGTAACTTTGCATGAATTCAACCTTCTCCTTCTCAATGCCGCCACCTCCGTCGGCTACCCTTATGACAAGGTCCGTGGAGTAGGATTTCTTCAGAGCCTTCACATCTACGCTGATCCATGCTTCCTTATTATACATGTTGCTGCTTTCTATAAGCTTCCCGATCATGCTTCCGATCCTCGCAGGATCCCCCACCATTTTCTCGGGTACATCATCATCTATCGAATAACTGATCCGTTCTTGACTTATCTCACCCTGATCAGTGAACTCCTTGATCTTCATCTCAACAACGGCATGAATGTTATAGATTGTCTCACTGAGCCTATAATCGCCGTTTTTGATATCTATATAGTCAAGCTTGTCCTCAACTATGGAACCAAGTTCGATCGTACGTGCCATCAGGCCGTAGACCCTCTTCTGGATCCTCTCATCAAGCTCATCCTTACTCTTCCCCACCGAAAAGAAAGAGTACATCTCACTCACGCTCTGTTTAAGCTCCTTGGAAAACTGCATCATAAAATCGGACTGATTCTTCGCATCCTCCTTCATCGCGTGGTTCTGTAAAAGAGCCTGGTATGATTGAAATGCCACCCTTGAAAGAACTCCGGCAAGACGTTGCAAAAAATAAGCAGCCTTGTCGATCTCCTCACGGCGGATTTCATTGGTGGATTTCGCTTCCTTCACATACTCGTCGGGATCAAGACCATATTCTGCTGCCTTCTTACGAATGCTGTCCTCATCCACAGGTTCTGTTCTTACCTGCCCTCCGATGAAGCTTCCGATAAATCCACCGTTTAAAAGTATTGGTGCCGCATAATCGGTAAGTCCCGCATGGCATGTATAAACAGCCGGCTTGCCACTCTGCATTGTCATGAATGCTCCCTGCCTGTCACAGGCTTCACACTTCTTCCGGCCTTCTCCTGACTTCCGGGTCATCTCCATACAAAACCTGGTAAAGCCGCTTCCCTTTGTAATTGGTACTCCCTTTGCATCGGTAATGAGCGCAGCCATTCCCGTAAAATCCGAGAAGGCATCCTGAACCTCCTGCAGGATTTCGGTCGGTATCATATCGGTCAAAAGAATATTACTCAATACCATCCCTCCTTGCGATAAAATCACCTACTCCAAAGTACTCTTATGCTTTAGTATTATAATCTAAGGTCTCCTTTTTTTCAATGAAGAAATAGGGGACGGTTTCACCAAGGAACCGTCCCCCTGTTTCACTAACTTCTGTTTTGTTTATTTAATAGCTTCTCTCCATGTTGCGGGCTTGAACTCATTTATAATGGGCAGCAGCCTTTGGTCAACATCTATCTTAAGCACTGAATTGAAGTTGTTGGTCGCAATCATCTGACCTGCAAATCCTACGATGACTACTATCTCCTGATCGTTCCAGAACTTCTTAAGCTTATCGAAGAGCTCATCCGATACTGCCGTAGGATTCTTTACTATCTGACGGCCAAGTTCCGTGAGTGCTTCCTCTTTCTCATCATACTGAAGATTGTGAGGGTCAAGGCCCAGCCCCTTGACATCACTTATAAAGAATAAAGAGCATAACTGGCATGAGTTGGTGGTTGATATCGCATGTGCGTACAGGATCGCATCCTTCTCACCTATAACCTCAACCAGTCTGTTCCATGAGGTATACCATGCCATGTAGGCATCATATGTAGCCGCATCATTAAGAAGGCCTCTCTTCATGTTGGTCACTGCATTCCTTCCTGCCAGCTCCTCATACCTTTCCTTCTCTGCTCCGCTCGTTTCATTAAGTTCCAATAATTTTACTCTTGCCATTTTTCCATTCTCCTCTTCTTATTTTGAAGACACGGGGACGACACGGGGACGGTTCTACTGTCTTCATCCGTTATGATTATGAATTATATTTAACCCTGTAATTTATTTCCATGAAGACAGTAGAACCGTCCCCATGTCTTCATGAAAATTGTAATTCTTATATGTTGATCTGTCTAATTCCTAATAATTATATACGGTTATAGGTTTTGCCTATAACCTGGATCAGGTGAAACTGGGGGCGGTTCCCCGTTTTATCAGTCGTAGAGTCCCTTGCTTATATAGCGGTCGCCCCGGTCAGGGAAAATGACCACTATATTGCCGTTTTCAATCTCGCCTGCAAGCTTAAGGGCCGCGGTAAGCGCTGCTCCGGATGAAGAGCCTGCAAATATACCTTCTCTCTTCGCAAGTTCCAGCACATTATCGAAGGCCTCTTTATCGGACACTTTTATAACCTTATCTATCATGTTCACATCCATTGTCTCTGCGATAAAGTCATTCCCGATGCCTTCTATATCGTAATCCGCGTGCTCGCCGCCGCCGATTATGGAACCTATCGGGTCAGCCAGCACACCCTGAATATTCTTATTCTGTTCCTTAAGATACTTAACCGACCCCGAAAAGGTACCACCGCTTCCGGCTCCCGCAACAAGATAATCTATCTTACCGTCAAGCTGCTTATAGATCTCCGGTCCCGTTGTCTCGTAATGGGCTTTCGGATTGGCCGGATTGTTAAACTGCTTAAGGGATATGGCTCCGGGGATTTTTGCAACGATCTCATCAGCCTTGCGGTCGGCTCCCAGCATCCCGTCTTCCCTTGGTGTATTCACTATCTCGGCGCCCAAAGCCTTCATGAGCTTTTGCTTTTCCATAGAGAACTTAAGCGGAACTGTAAATATGATCCTGTAGCCCTTATTAAGGGCGGCAAGTGCTATGCCTATGCCGGTATTTCCGGCAGTGGCATCCACTATGGTCCCACCGGGCTTAAGTATTCCTCTTTCTTCAGCATCCCTTATCATATATTCACCTACACGGTCCTTCACCGACCCTGCCGGGTTATAGAGTTCAAGCTTGGCGTACAGGTTAACCCCCTGCTTTACCCCCATATGTGTAAGCTTAAGGATGGGAGTGTTTCCTATCATTTCATGGATATCTGTATATACGTTCATGGTCTTTCTCCTGTTATTTATAAGTATGGCTTACTGTTTCCTTGATTCGTAGTCATCCAGTGCTGACTTTATGGCTTCCTCTGCAAGGACCGAACAGTGCATTTTGTAATCGGGAAGACCGTCTAGTGCTTCTGCCACTGCTTTATTGGTAAGCTTCATTGCATCCGCAACGGGCTTGCCCTTGATAAGCTCGGTCGCCATTGAGCTTGATGCAATGGCACTTCCGCACCCGAATGTCTCAAACTTCACATCCTGTATAACATCATCTTCTATCTTCATATACATCTTCATTATGTCTCCGCACTTGGCGTTTCCCACTTCGCCGATCGCATTGGCATCCTCTATAACTCCCACATTTCTGGGATTTCTGAAATGATCCATTACCTTTTCACTGTATAATGCCATGACTTCCTCCTTATAAAATGAATTTACTCTTTCCTGCCACAAGGTCTCTCCACACCGGCGAAAAACCGCGCAGGTACTCAACAACTTCCTTAACTGACTTAATGATATAGTCAACATCCCGATCGGTGATGTCCGCATCGATACTCAAACGAAGTGATCCGTGGGCCACATCATGAACCCTTCCTATGGCAAGAAGAACATGGGATGGGTCGAGCGACCCGGATGTACAGGCCGATCCGGACGAAGCCTGAATTCCCTTGTCATCAAGGAGGAGCAGGAGTGATTCTCCCTCGATCCCCTCGAAACAGAAGTTGACGTTGCCCGGAAGCCTCTTTACGGCATCACCGTTAAGGGCCGAGTGCTCGATAGATCCAAGACCTTCAATGAGCTTATCCCGCTCTTTGATAAGATGGGCCGAAGCTGCTTCCATTCCGGATACCGCTTCCTTAAGGGCACAGGCCATGGCTGCGATGCCGGGAACATTCTCGGTTCCCGCACGCCTTCCCTTCTCCTGTGCACCGCCTTCAATAAGGTTTACCGGCTTGATCCCCTTCCTTACGTACAGGAAGCCTACTCCTTTGGGGCCGTGGAACTTGTGAGCAGATGCCGACAGCATATCTATGTTGTCATCGTTCACATTTACCGGAATATGTCCTATAACCTGGACAGCATCAGTGTGGAAGATAACTCCCTTTTTTCTGCATATAGCTCCTATTTCACGGATGGGCTGGATCGTACCTATCTCATTGTTGGCATACATGATGGTAACAAGTGAAGTGTCTTCTCTTATAGCCGCTTCCACTTCTTCCGGTCTTATAAGACCGTTCTCATGCACATCAAGCAGGGTTATCTCATATCCTTCCCTCTTGAGCTTATCAAGTGTATGCAGCACTGCATGATGTTCGAAGGCAGATGATATGATGTGCATCTTCCCCTTCTGCTTTCCAAGGGCTGCAGCCGATAAGATAGCCTGATTGTCGGCTTCGCTTCCTCCCGATGTAAATATGATCTCACGAGGCTCGGCTCCCAATACATTTGCAACATCTTCCCTTGCGCCTTCCAGTATTTCCTTGGCCTTCTGTCCGAAGCTGTATAAGCTGGACGGATTCCCGTAATTGTCATTCATGACCGAGACCATTGTATCTATCGCCGCCTTGCTCATCTTTGTGGTTGCGGCATTATCTGCATATATCAAAGTAGTTTCTCCTTTCTTACTTTTCTTATGACTTGTCCCTGGCTTTATCGGGGATTTACAGTATGCCATGGATTTTAAACCTATTTACCTACCATGTCAATAGGTTTTATCTTGATTTTCAATTTACCTTGTAATATACTAGGTAAAACAAGTTTAAAAATCACCGTTCTTATAAGGGAGGACCGGATAATGATCTCAACAAAAGGAAGATATGCCCTCAGGGTTTTGATAGATCTTGCAAGGAATGATAACGGCCGCTATATTCCACTCAAGGATGTGGCTGAAAGACAGGAGATAAGCAAGAAATATCTCGAGATAATAGTAAAGGACATGGTGTCCGGCGGTATCCTTACAGGAGCAAGCGGTAAGGGAGGGGGCTATAAGCTGTGCCGTAAGCCTGAAGAATATTCCGTGGGAGAAATACTCGAGCTTATGGAAGGCCCTCTGTCATCCGTTGTATGCCTTGCCGACAAGGGTTATGAATGTCCCAAGAAAACAAAGTGCCCAACCCTTCCCATGTGGGAGGAGTTCGACACCATGGTACATGACTTTTTCTATAGTAAAAAGCTGAGCGATCTGATCCGGTGAAGACAGAAGAACCGTCCCCGTGTCCTCACCTGTGTGCTCATCGTCGTTCCTGGATAACGTCGATGATAACATATTCCGCTTTTGAGGCCGTTTTAAACAGGATTTCCCAGTCTGATATTCCCGAAGTTACGATAAAGTCAGTATTGGCCCGTCTCTCATATCCGTAAGTTCTGTCATTTATATCAAACCATTCACCGACATACGTTACCGGAAATACCTGTCCGCCATGAGTGTGTCCGGACAGCACAAGGTCAGCACCGACTGCGGCTTCATTATCGTAATCCGTAGGCTGGTGATCAAGGACTATCGTGTATTTATCCGGGTCAAGACCGCTTACAAGGTCTCCTATTTCCATACGTTCCGGCCTGCCGGCATCTTCCCTGCCCACAAGATAAAACCTTCCATCTATCAGTTCGGCCTCATCCACCAGTACATGTACGTGATTCTTCTCAAGCTCGTCTATAAGATCACTTTCGTCAAAATCATCCTCTTCACCCCTGTAATAACCCCTGTCATGGTTACCAAAAACATACCATACACCGTATTTGGGCTCAAGCCTTCCCAGTGCCTCGCAGGCCATGATCATATCGGCCTTCTTCGTGCTGTCATCAACGAAATCGCCCACGATAAGAATGATATCCGGTGAGTGCTTCATCATATCATCCATAAGGGAAGAAAATCCGGTCGCATCAAAGGTGGTTCCCATATGGGAATCGGCAAACATGGCGATCCTTAGCTTTCCGATCTCCTTATCCGTACCAAGATCATATTCGGTAGCAACGACATGATGGCATATGATATACCCCGCTGTAAGATATACCGCGCAGGCAAGCAGTGACAGACAGCCCTGCCAGTATGTCTTATAAGGCTCCTTGTGAAAGAGCCTGATGATCCGTCCCAGCAGCCCGAATGTAAGCCTGAACCCGATTGCAAACAGCAGCACCACTATCGCATTGGTCATCGACATTGTCATCATGATAATACAGAATACAAGCGCGATAAGTACAAATGAAATAAGGGAAGATATCTTCTTATTTCCACCGGCAAGCTTATCTATTAACGGAAACTGCCTTACAGCCCAGACCATATACACAAGCCCTGCAAGAGAGGCAGCTATCGTGATCACAAATATGATTATCCAGATGTTCATACCATGTTTCTCCCATTCTTTATGCTCTGATTCTATCACAGGTCCGTAGAAAAATTAAGGAAAACGTGAGGTGCACGGACCCGTTGCCGCTTTTATAAATAAGTTGTATGATTATTATGAATATTTCCATTGCAAAGGAGGATCCAGTATGCGCGAGATCACACTTGGAAGAACCGGGATAAGGGTGCCCCAGAACGGATTCGGAGCCCTTCCCATACAACGTGTCAAAATGGATGAAGCTGTCAAGATACTACGCAAGGCTTACGACGGCGGCATGAGGTTTTTCGATACCGCAAGGGCCTACAGCGACAGCGAAGTCAAGCTGGGTGAAGCCTTTGGTACAGGATACGTCAAACGTGAGGATATCATTATCACGACCAAGACTACCGCAACAACTCCGGAAGGATTCCGCAAAGACCTTGAGACATCCCTTTCAAATCTTAAGACGGATTATATTGATGTCTACCAGTTCCACCTCATGGGTACATGCTTTAAGCCGGACGATGGCAGCGGAATGTATGAATGTATGTTGAAGGCCAGGGATGAAGGCCTTATAAAGCACATCGGCGGTACTGCCCATAAAATAGGTATTGCAACGGAGCTTGCAGAATCAGGTCTCTATGAAACCGTACAGTATCCGATAAGCTATCTTGCTGACGAGAAGGAGATTGATTTTATACGGCTGTGCCAAAAGAACAATGTTGGTGTAATATGCATGAAAGGTCTTGCCGGCGGCCTCATTACCAATTCCGAAGCTGCAATGGCATTCGTCGGACAATTTGACGGGACAGTCCCGATCTGGGGGATCCAGCGGGAGAGTGAGCTCGATGAGTGGCTTTCCTACATGACTGATACTCCGGTCATGAACGATAAGATAAGGGCCTTCATTGAATCCGAAAGAAATGAACTGAAGGGTGAATTCTGCAGGGGATGCGGATACTGTATGCCATGTACCGTCGGAATACAGATAAACCAGTGCAACAGGATGAGCCTTATGTTGAGGCGCGCTCCGAGTGCGGGCTGGTTAAGCGATCACTGGCAGGAAGAGATGAAAAAGATAGAGGATTGTATATCATGCGGTGCCTGTCTGCCCAAATGTCCCTACGAGCTTGATATTCCGAACCTCCTTAAGAAAAACCTTGAAGATTACAGAGAGGTTCTTGCAGGCAACAGGGTCGTATAACCATATTTACTGGCAGGATATCGGAGGAAGTCATGAGTACGGATACTTCTGCTGCGATAAGAAGATATAAGAAAAATATAGAAATTAGCGGAATTGCGCTTTTTATCATTGGGGTCTGGTCAGTACTTAAGTTCCTTATCACCGTAATGATGGGATCACAGTCACTTCAGGATGTATTACAGGTTTCGGATGCCGAGATGGAAAAGTACAGGGGCGTTTATATAGTTGCCCTGATGATCATGTTTGCACTTTTCATGCTCCTGTATCTGTATATAGCCAGGAGCGCCATTTATTATGCAAACGGCAAAAAGAAAAAGAAAACCTTCATGTACTTTGCAGCTGTTCTTGGCATATTATCCCTTATCGGTATACCCTTCTATTTTGTATCGGAGGATGTCCTGAAAAACATAGATATGATAATAGCATCCATTATGGTGGATCTGTCCACATGCTTTCTGATATTTGATATGCTTTATTCGTCAGTCATGATGAAAAAGCTGAAAAAGATTGAAGAGGGGAATTAGAAAATGCAGGAAGATTTTCATTATTATGCCACATATTGTGCTGCATTTCTCGCAGGTTTTTCCCATACGGAAAGCATGGATATCTGTTACAGTGCGCAGTTTGTTGACCTGTGTTCAAGAACACTTCTTTACAAGCTGAAAGGTCCGGGCAACGCCGCAACAACCCAGCTGCAGCTTGAAATGATGGATGCAAGAACAGACATCGTCGGCCTTCAGGATATCACAAGGATATGGGCTTCATTCCACTTCCTTCCAAAAGATCTCTATGCGAAAAAGGATAGGCGGCCCAGGCGGTATATGAACAAGTACAGGCTCATCTGCGGACCAAACGGTGATCTTTTGGTAAAGACTATAGAAAATGCCAAAGATAAGTCCCTTCAGCATATAGGTATTGCAATGCATGTCCTGGCAGACACCTGGGCTCACACCAATTTTGCCGGAACTCCCTCATATGTAATCAATAATGTTGACCGTGAATTTTACGAGATCATCGATCAGGGCGGAGAAGAAACCTTCCGTCAGATCTCATTCAGGCACAATCCGTCCGCCCCGGACGATCCCGAAAACGGACTGTACACAAACAGTATCCATACGGACAGCGAGAATTCCGTTATGAACCTGGGGCACGGAAGGGCGGGGCATTTCCCGGACTATTCTTTTGCACGCTTTAAATACATGCCCGCATGGGATGATTACAGGGAGACCGTGAAGGATAACCCTTCCGATTATATCAGTGCCTTTACACAGATGGTCTATGCCATGAAGTATTTAAGAGGAGATATATCCGTTTTTGAAAGGGACAGGTATGATAACTCCGTGATGGAGAAGCATGGCAGCCGGATAAGGGATATCATAAGCAGACGCCGTCTCATCGCAAGCGAGGACTGGCGAAGCTTCGGGGAGGACATGTCGGGCTTTGAGGTAAGTGATTTTGATATAAACAGATATCAGGACGAATATACAGGTGCGGCCGCAAATAAAAAGGATGACACCTTTATAGGGCGGTTCATTAAAGGGGCTATATCACATAAGGGTATGGTCACGGATGAGATCTACAGATCCGGAAACATATTGGCCGGATATTCCAAGGTGGTATTATGACAAAGCTTCAGAGAGCAAAAAGTATTATGGCAGGCCTTATTATGATCTTAACGTCCGTGATCATGTTCAGGTATCCTGCCGATTCATATGCTTTTATCCTATTCTTCATCGGTACGGGTTTTCTTGTGACCGGCATAGGAAGACTTATTTACTACTTTACCATGGCTCGATATATGGTCGGAGGAAAGATGACCCTTTACATGGGAGTTATCCTGGTTGATTTTGCTGTGCTCACAACTTCGCTCGTGAATGTTCCGAAGGTATATATCCTTGTGTATCTTGCGGTTATCCATGCTTTCTCTGGTCTTATCGAAGTGCTCCGGGCAAGGGAAACAAGACAGACGGGATCGGGGCGTTTCAAGCTTAAGTTCTTCCACGGAATACTGAACATCACAATGGCTCTATGCTGCCTCATCTTCATAAACAGGACCAACACAGCCATCTTCGTATACTGTCTGGGGCTTGCCTATTCGGGGTTGATCCGGGTGATCACAGCGTTCCGCAGGTCGACATTTGTGTATATCCAGTAATTGATAATCACTCTTGACAGCATCAGTCAAAAAGACTATACTCCGAATCGAACAAAAAAATAAAACGTGCTAGGGGTGCATTTTGCTGAGATGGACATTGTCCTAACCCTCATTACTTGAACCGGGTAATACCGGCGTAAGGAAGCAATGATCATATGATGGATTATGTACCTCCTGCACGTAGATACGCAGGAGGTTCTATTATGTCTGGTTTAATCAATCACGTGAACGATCCCGAATGGGGATCATACTTCGAGCTGACAAAGGGCGGATATTATGTGGCTGTAATACTCATGCTCATTGTCATCGCCATCGCGGCATATATTGCCGGCAAGAAACAGGATACAGGCCGGTTTTCCGCCAAGAAGCTGTCTTGTGCGGGAATATCCTTAGCACTTGCATTTGTAACTTCTTATATAAAGTTCGAGCTTCCCATGGGCGGTTCTGTCACCTTATTCTCAATGTTTTTCATCTGCTTTGTCGGATACGTGTATGGGATCAAGGTCGGATTTACCGCTGCGTTCGCATACAGCCTCCTCCAGTTTATCCAGGATGGCGGTAATTATTTCCTTACTCCCTTCCAGGTATGCTGCGACTATTTCTTCGCTTTTACCGCACTTGGCGTAGCCGGATTCTTTTACAATAAGGAAAAAGGACTTGTAAAGGGATTTGTTTTTGCCGCCCTTATAAGGGGACTTTTCCATACGATAGGCGGATATATCTACTGGATGGATTACATGCCCGACTGGTTCCCTGCATCTCTCAAAAGCGTATACTCGATCGTATATAATTACAGCTACATCCTTACGGAGATGGCAGCAACTCTCATAGTCATAAATATACCCGCAGTCAGGAAGGGGATAGAAAGGATAAAGGAACAGTTTTCTGATCCATCCGTACCTTCATCTTTCAGGCCTGAACCTGATCATACCTGATCAGTCGTTTTCAAACAGGGGTGTTGAGAAATACCTCTCAGCGGTATCGGGAAGCACTGTCACAACGGTCTTGCCCCTGCCAAGCTTCTTGGCCATCTTAAGGGCAGCCGCGACATTGGTTCCCGAGCTTATACCGCACATAAGCCCTTCCTTGCGCGCAAGGTCCTTGGCTGTCTGAATGGCTTCTTCATCGCTTACTATATAAATATCATCATATATCTTCTGATTAAGGTTTTTGGGTATTATCCCGTCACCTATTCCCATCTGTATATGGGTTCCGATGTTGCCTCCCGCAAGAATGGCCGCATTCTCCGGTTCAACCGCCCATATCTCGATATCCGGATATTGAGCCTTCAGGGTCTCACCTATACCGCTTATCGTCCCGCCCGTTCCTATTCCGGAGCAGAACCCGTGGATAGGTCCTGCAACCTGTTCCAGTATCTCAAGACCGGTGTGGTGCTTATGTACCTTGGGGTTTGCCGGATTCTCGAACTGCTGGGGGATGTAGACTCTGGGATCCTCCTTGGACATCCTTATGGCGGTCTGCAGGCATTCATCCATGCAGGCACCGATGTCACCGTCATCATGTATCAGAATGACCTTCGCTCCGTAATGGTTCACAAGCAGCCGTCTCTCCTGGCTCACGCTGTCAGGCATTATGATCACGGTCTCAAGTCCCATTACCGCACCGATAAGAGCCAAGCCGATACCCTGATTCCCGGATGTCGGCTCGACTATTATCGTATCTTCCTTTATTATTCCGTCCTTTTTTGCCTGTTTTATCATGTTGAAGGCAGTTCTGGTCTTTATGGATCCTCCAACATTAAGGCCTTCGTATTTTACCAGGACTTCGGCCGCATCCGGGTCACTCATCCTGTTAAGTCTTATCATCGGCGTATGGCCGATGTAATCAAGTACGCTGTCACAGATCATACCCTGCTCCTTTTTTGATAGATTAAGATCAACTCAGAGTCAATCATACAACCTATCGGCCAAAGAGGCAAGTTTTCCTGTGATCTCTTCTATCTGGCCGATGCTTCAATGGCCTGCTCAAGATCAGCGATCAGGTCATCCACATTCTCTATTCCGACCGACAATCTGATAAGCTCATCAACGATACCAACCTCTTCCCTGACTTCCCTGGGAATAGCAGCATGCGTCATAGATGCCGGATGGCATACAAGTGATTCCACTCCGCCAAGGCTCTCAGCCAAAGTCACAAGCTTAAGCGATTCGAAGAATTTCCTGTAATCGTATTTTTTGTCAAGCACGAATGAAATCATCGCACCCGCTCCGTCTGCCTGCTTTTTCTGAACCTCATATCCGGGATCTGATTCAAGACCCGGATAATATATCTTTTCAACATATCCGCTCTTTTCAAGCCATCTTGCTATCTTATCTGCATTTTCAACATGCCGGTCCATCCTGACTCCCAGTGTCTTTATTCCCCTTGTTACCAGGAAGCTGTCAAAAGGAGACAGAACACCGCCTATTGCATTCTGAAGATAATACAGCCTGTCTGCAAGTTCCTTGTCCTTTACGGCAACGAAACCCGAGATGGTATCTGAATGCCCGCCAAGATACTTGGTCCCGCTGTGAATGACTATGTCTGCGCCGAGAGAAAGGGGCCTCTGAAGATAAGGTGTCAGGAAGGTATTATCCACTATAACAAGCTTGCCTGCCTTCTTTGCTATCTTCGATACCGCCTCGATATCGGTAACCGTAAGAAGGGGATTGGCCGGAGTCTCGATATATACTGCTTTAACCTCGGGTGTTATCGCATCTTCTACCTGCTTAAGATCCGATGTATCCACTATCTCATAGGTGATACCGAAATTACTGAAAACGTTATCAAGTATTCGGAAGGTTCCTCCGTAAATATTGTCAGATACTACAAGCCTGTCGCCCTGCTTAAATAAAGAAAGAACAGTATTGATAGCTGCAAGGCCCGATGCGAATGCCATCCCGTACTTACCTTCCTCAAGTTCGGCGATCAGGGCTTCAAGTGCGGCCCTTGTGGGATTTCCTGTCCTTGAATACTCCCAGCCCCTGTCCTTGCCAAGGCCGTCCTGTCTGTAGGTCGATGTCTGATATATCGGAACGACAACCGCTCCGGTGGTCTCATCCCCGTCTATTCCTCCGTGTATAAGCTTTGATTCTATTGCATAACTCATGATCTTACCTCCTCTTTTTTCTTCCTAAATGATAATCTCCCTGCAGATCTCTGTCTAATTCCTAAATATTATCGGACGTTATAGGTTATGCCTATAACTATACCGGCCTTGTCTAGGGAACAGATCTGTTGTATGATTGATTTTGAATATTTCAGGGAGGAATTGCCGTATGAATATCCGAAATGCACAGAGCAAAGACACCGACAGGATCCTGTACCTGCTAAGTCAGGTACTTGAGATCCACGCAGAAATAAGGCCCGACATATTTATATCCGGGACCACCAAATATACCCACGAAGATCTTATCGGATTATTTGAGGATGAAACCAGGCGGACTTATGTTGCAGTCGATGAGAATGATGAGGTTCTCGGTTATGCCATGTGTGAACTGAAGGAATATAAGGACAGTAATAATATCCATCCTCATAAGGAAATATATATTGACGACCTGTGCGTTGATTCCGCAGCAAGGGGACAGGGTATAGGAAAGGACCTGTTCCTGTATGTTAAGGAACAGGCCCGAATAATGGACTGTTATAATATTACCCTCAATGTCTGGGAGGGAAATGACACGGCGAAGGCCTTCTATGACAGTATGGGTATGAAACCCAAGTCAACCAAGATGGAGATGTTAGCCTAATACCATATCCTTGTATTTGGATATCTCTTCTATGTATTTTAGTCCGATCTCACTAATGATGGAATTCTTCCTGGCGATATATCCGATAGTCATCTTCTCATCCGTATCCACCTTCAGGGCGCAGTAATCATCGCCGTTAAGGTCCTCGCACAGGATACCCGAACACAGGGTATATCCGTTGACGCCCTTGGCAAGGTTAAGCATTGTCGCCCGGTCGTTGGCTCTTATTATCTGCCTGTACTGGTTGGTGCTCATTACCTCCTCTGCGTAATAAGCCGAATTGTATTCGCCCTGGTCAAATGCAAGACAGGGAAAATCATCCAGTTCCTCAAGGGTTACCGGCTCGCCGGTCTTAAGCTTCTTCTTCGCAAGCGGATTGTCCTTGCTTATGTAGGCATATATTGAACAGTCAAACAGCGGTGTGAATGAAAGACCTGCTTCTGACAAAACCTTCTCAAGAACCTTCCTGTTAAAGTCATTCAGGTATATGATCCCCAGCTCACTCTTCTGATTCTTAACATTCGATATTATCTCATGGGTCTTGGTCTCATGAACCTCGAACTCATAATCATCATATCCATACTGGTTCACCAGCTCTATGAATGCCTTGACCGCAAAGGAATAATGCTGCATCGACACCGAAAACTGGCGCTTGATATTGGTCTTGGAGATATATTTAGCGTCCAATATATCGTACTGTTCTACAACCGATCTGGCGTAGCCGATGAACTCCGCACCCTTCACCGTAAGAGATATTCCGTTCTTCGACCTTATGAAGATATCGAAACCAATCTCATCCTCGAGGGCATGCATTGCTCCCGTGAGGCTCGGCTGAGAGATGAAGAGTTTCTTGGCCGCGTCGTTAAGTGAATTTTCTTTCGAGATCGCGATTGCGTACTTTAGCTGGTTAAGGGTCATTATTATTCTCCTATGTTTTTCCAAATGAAGACAGTAGAACCGTCCCCATGTCTTCATAGGACTTTATTTTATACTGCCGCGAATCCTTTTTCAAGGTCTGCGATGATATCGTCAATATGCTCGGTTCCGATCGACAATCTTATCGTACTCTCCTCGATGCCGGTTTCCTTAAGAGCTTCAGCTGACAACTGCGAATGAGTAGTTGACGCCGGGTGTATGACCAGACTCTTAACATCGGCAACGTTCGCAAGCAGGGAGAATATCTTAAGATTGTCGATGAACCTCCAGGCTTCCTCACGTCCGCCCTTTATATCAAATGTAAAGATCGAACCTCCGCCGTTGGGGAAATACTTCCTGTATAGTGCATGCTGGGGGTGATCCTCGATCGAAGGATGGTTCACCTTAACTACCTTCGGGTGATTTTTCAGGAAATCGATCACCTTGATGGTATTCTCAACATGTCTCTCAAGACGGAGGGAAAGAGTCTCAACACCCTGAAGAAGAAGGAAAGCATTAAAAGGTGATATGGCTGCTCCGGTATCCCTTAAGATGACGGCTCTTATATACGTTGTAAATGTTGCAGGGCCTAATGCATCATAGAAGGCCAGGCCATGGTAGCTCGGGTTTGGGTCAGAAAGCTGAGGATATTTGCCGCTTGCCTTAAAGTCGAACTTGCCAGATTCTACGATCACACCGCCAAGGGTCGTGCCGTGGCCGCCGATGAACTTGGTTGCCGAATGAACCACTATGTCTGCACCATGCTCGATAGGTCTTATAAGGTAAGGAGTTCCGAAGGTGTTGTCGATCACGAGGGGAAGTCCGTGCTTATGAGCTATCTCGGCAACTGCGTCGATATCCGGGATATCGCTGTTGGGATTTCCGAGAGTCTCAAGGTAGATCGCCCTTGTGTCATCCTTTATAGATGCTTCGACAGCCTTGAGGTCATGGATATTTACGAAGGTTGTCTCGATGCCAAGCTGTGGAAGTGTGTTGGCCAGAAGGTTGTAGCTTCCGCCATATATGGTTTCCTGGGCTACTATATGTCCGCCGCCGAGTGCCAGAGCTTCGATCGTATATGTGATGGCTGCCGCTCCCGATGCTACTGCCAGTGCCGATGTGCCGCCTTCAAGGGCTGCCAGCCTCTGCTCAAGAACCGCCTGTGTCGAATTGGTGATCCTTCCGTATATATTGCCTACTTCTGCCAGACCAAACCTTGCTGCTGCACTTGCGCTGTCCTTAAATACATATGATGTTGTCTGGTAAATGGGAACCGCCCTTGCATCAGACGCCGGATCCGGCTCTTCCTGTCCCACATGTAACTGTAATGTCTCAAATCTGTAATCGCTCATCGTTAATCCCTCCCGTGTTTTTAATTTAGCAGTTTATCAGTTTTGTTTTTGCAAACCGGTTTTGTTCTTGATGCAATCATAAAACAGGCGGGATTATCTGTCTAATACATGAAAATAATAAGGCGTTATAGGTTTTGCCTATAACGCCTTATTTCTATTTCTGAACAGCTATGAAATCTTAATCACGAATTGTCTTCAAGCCTGAAGAACTCGATAGCCGCACTCATATCATCATTGATATTGCGCATCTCTGTGGTCGAATTCTGGGTATCGGTACATGCATCCGTAACCGTCTGGCAGGATGCCGCAACTTCCTGAGCGGAAGCACCCAGCTCTTCGGATATGGCACCAAGGTCTGTTGTGGCATTGGCAAAGTCACCCTTGATCTGGTCGAGCTGTTCTGCCATATTCCTGATAGCGTTGATCATATCTATGGATGCCTCAACCGAATCGGACAGAACCGTGAACTTCTCCTGAGCCTGCTCGATATCCGACTGTTCCTTGCTTATTACATCGAATACCCTGTTGGATATATCGACCGTTCCGTTGGATAGAACGATGACGTTCTCGATGATCTGCTTGATCTCCTTGGCTGATTCCGCTGAAGAATCGGCAAGAGACCTGATCTCATCGGCAACAACCGCAAAGCCTCGTCCTGCCTCGCCTGCACGGGCCGCCTCGATAGAAGCATTGAGCGAAAGGAGGTTGGTCTGTGCAGCTATCGATTCGATAGCCTGAACCGCAGTTCCTATCTCACCTATGGCAGAGTTGGTCTCAGCTATCTTGGAGTTGATGTTCTCCATTGCCTGAACCGACTCATTGGCGCCTGCATATACAGACTTCATGCATTCGGTAGCCTCGTCATTAGCTGACTTGATCATATTGGAGTTATCATAAAGCTGCGTAACGTTATCATTAAGTATATCAATATCTTCTCCGAACTCAGCCGCCTTCTGAGCCATGGCCGTTGCATTCTCGGCAACTGCCTGTGAGGTCTCGGCAACCTCATTGATGGCCGTATTGATCTGGGATACGGATTCAACGTTATGACCGGTCATTCCGTCAACACTTACGATCGCATTATTAAGAACAAATGCCGAATTCTTAACAGACCGCATGGATGTTGACAGGGCATTCTTAAGATCCTTGAAGGCTCCGATAAGACTGATAGTCTCGCGGATGTGTGATTTTGCCTTGCAGTCTGCAGTAACATCACCAGTACTTAACTTCTCGAGTGATTCCGATATCTGGATGAGCGGAACTGAGATCAGCCTCTCAACAAGAAGCGCTATGACTGTAAAGAGCACTATACATGCAATACAGATAAATACGATATATTTCCTGATGTTGGCAACACCGCTTAATACATCACTCTCATCAGCCGTAAGAACTGCAATATAATGATCATTCTCACCTACGTAATAACCTGCATATTTGATCTTGCCTTTATACTCATATTCAATAATATCGGGTTCGGGATGCTCACCTGCTTCAAGTCTTGCGACAAGACCCTTAACTGCCTCATTTTCCACGGGATTACCAATCTTACTCTCATCGGGATGGTAGAGCATGGTTCCCTTATTGTCTACAAAATAAACATAGGCACTGCTTAAGTTAAGGCCTGACACATCCGATATATCCGAAGCCACTGTTTCTACAAAAGTTCCACAGCCCGCATAACCTATAGGCTCGCCCTTACCCTGCTCACCTTCATATATGGGATAATACATCGACATGATGAGCTGACCCGATGCAGGGCTTACCATGATACCTGTATTATATACATCACCGTTGCAGGCCATGATCGCACTCTGCAGCTGCTTAAGGGGATCGCCTTCACGAAGCGGCTTGCCGATAACCGGAGGTGCAGGATGCGCCAAAACGGTGGAATCCCACTTTGCAAGATATATTCCTTCCCATCCGTTAAGCTTGGAAAAATAATCATTTGTATACTGGATCACCTGTGCCTGTATCTCCGGGTCATCCGGATTATGAAGTGCTTCCTTTACTATCGGGGCCGTTGTATATGCCCTTAGAAATTCCATATTTCTGTGTGTGATGGTATCGAAAGAATTACCTACATTCTCAACTACCTGAACCAGGGAATTGTGAGTATAATTCTTCATTTCCTTACTGCTCTCACTCACAGACACAAGACCTATCGTGATAGAAGTAACGAGAAGCGGGATCAGAGCAAACAAAATGAGGGTGATCCTCATATTAAGTCCGCTCCCACCCCCTTTTTTGTTGGTCTTTTTCTTTTTACTCTTTGCCATAGCTGCCTTCTCCTTGTGATAAATATTATAACCGCTTATATCACGGCTATATTATTGTATCACAATTAGTCACTTTTTGGCAACAAAATGACACATTTTTTAGCTAAATTTTACAATTTTCTGACATTTCAATTTTTCTACGCCAATTCTTTTATCCGGTCTACCGCTTCAACTGTGTTTTCATAGCTTCCGAAGGCCGTCAGCCTGAAATAACCCTCTCCGTGGGGACCGAATCCCGATCCCGGGGTTCCCACAACATTGGCTTCCCTGAGCAGATAGTCAAAAAAGTCCCAGCTTGTCATCCCGTCGGGTGTCTTAAGCCATATATAGGGCGCATCCACACCGCCCGAAACCGTAAATCCCGCTGACCTCAATCCTTCCAATATATATGAAGCATTTCTCATATAGTAGTCAACAAGACCCCTGATCTCCTTCTGCCCCTCCTGCGAATACACGGCCTCACCGGCCTTCTGTACGATATAGGGGGCTCCGTTATACTTGGTCCCGTGCCTCCTTGCCCAGAGGGCATGAAGCTTGATACCACCTCTATCAAGATCTTTTGGGATGACCGTGTAACCGAGTCTGAGTCCCGTAAAGCCGGCATTTTTGGAAAAGGAATGCAGCTCGATGGCACAAGACCTTGCCCCCCTGCATTCATAGATCGAGTGCGGAACACCCTCTGTCCTTATATACGCTTCATAGGCCGCATCGTATATGATGATCGATCCGTGCTCATTGGCATGATCAACCCACTTCTGGAGTTCTTCCTTATTTATCACCGCTCCTGTAGGATTATTCGGAAAGCACAGGTATATAAGGTCAGGTATTTCCTGCGGCAACTGCGGTGCAAAATCATTCTCCTCAAGGCAGGGCATATATATGATATCAGTAAATCCCTCTGTTTTGGTATCGTAGATCCCGCCGCGGCCTGCCATCACGTTGGAATCAACATAAACGGGATATACGGGATCGCACACCGCCACTTTCGAGTCAAGGGCAAATATCTCCTGGATATTCCCGCAGTCGCACTTGGCCCCGTCGGATACAAATATCTCATCAGGCTCGATATCACAGCCCCTTGCCTTGTAATCATTCTCCGAAATGGCCTTCCTTAAGAATTCATAGCCAAGGTCCGGCGCATAACCCTTAAAGGTCTCCGCCTCTCCCATCTCATCGACCGCATCATGCAGAGACTTTATTATTGCAGGAGTAAGCGGCTGCGTCACATCCCCGATCCCAAGCCTTATCACCTTCCTGTCAGGGTTTTCCTTAATGAAAGCATTCACCTTTTTACCTATGTTCGAGAAGAGATAACTTCCCGGCAGTTTAAGATAATTATCATTTATTCTTACCATTTGTTTCCTCCTTGATCATAAGAACCGGTTAATGACCGGACATGATACATTAATATTGACCATTTAAGTCTATAATTCGATCTCTCCATCAAATACCGTAGCCGCAGGCCCCGTCATATACACATGGTTATCCTTTTCATCCCATTCTATGAGGATATCACCACCCAATACATGCACCGTGACCGCTCTGTCGGTATATCCGTTGAGCACACAGGCTACAGCCGTTGCGCAACAGCCGGTACCGCAGGCCAGGGTCTCCCCGGTACCCCTCTCCCACACTCTCATATGGACATTGTTTCTGTCATCAACCCTGACAAACTCAGCATTTGTCCTGTTTGGAAAAGCTTCATGATATTCAAACCGGGGGCCTATGCTTTCTATATCAAGACCATTTGGGTCAATGAACATGACGGCGTGAGGATTGCCCATGGAAACGCATGTCATGTGATATTCCTTTCCGTCCACCAGGATCGGAGAATTTATGAGCTCCGGATCAAATACCGGCTCCCCCATATCAACACGAATCATCTTAGCTCTGCCATCCTTAGCCGTGATATGGATTGGCTTGACCTTGCCGAAGCTTTCTATGGCAATATCACATTTATCAGTCATCCCGTGATCATAAACGTACTTGGCCACGCATCTTATCCCGTTTCCGCACATCTCGGATCTCGACCCGTCCGCATTATACATCTCCATTTCAAAGTCAGCCTTATCGGAAGGATTTATAAAAATGACTCCATCCGATCCAATCCCGAAGTGCCGGTCGCTGGCTTTTATTACAAAATCCCTCTTCTTATCCTGACTGATCTTCTGGGCAAATCCGTTTATATACACATAATCATTGCCGCATCCATGCATTTTGGTAAATTCGATCTTCATATCATTTCTCCTGCTCTGCAAAAAAAGGGTGCCCGGACCTAAATCCGAGCACCCTTGCTCAACGTGATTAATATAAATCTTTTGTACTATTTCGTCAACCCTGAATATTATACTTGCGTCTTCTTCATAAGGCTGGCCCTGATAACGCCCTTGGGATCCAGGATGAGAAGCCTCACAAGCCATATGACAAGTCCCAATGCCACAGCGGAAAGTCCCAGAAACGTATCGTTAAGCATGTCCTCAACCGCAGGCGTGAAATACTCTGCCCCAAGTTCAGCATATTCAAAGATCGCATCCACAAGCCACATAAGAGATGCTCCCCAGTACATAAACAGAAGGATGCCAAGCTTCATGGAATCATCTTCCCTTTTATACCATTTAACCGTAGCAGCGACTGCCGCAAATACTGTAATAAGTAAAGTCATTTTACCCTCCCTGTATCCGCTTATACCGTCTCGCCGCTTCCGTTGCTTTCCTTCCTGTTAACTATCGAAGTAGCCACCGCACATATACCAAACCATGCTGCCGTTATAAGCGCCGCCATCGAAACACCTACCGTTGCGATCTCACGGAACATTTCCGCCGCATCCCCGGCATTGCCCATGGCCGTAAGAAAAGGAAACCAGGGTGTTACCTCTCCGTGCCATACATGTTCAAAAGCAAGCAGGGCAGAACCACCGTACAGCATTCCGGATAACCACTTAAGCCTTCTGCTCAAAGGAATGGTAACCTTACCCGTCTTGTTCCCTGCAGCTTCCGCATGCTGCATTTCCTTCTTCTCTTCGGCCTTCGTTACCGCCGAAACTATAACCGATTCAACCAATGGTGCCGTAAAACAAGCCATATTCTACCTCCTGCACATTCTGCGAACAAATTCACTATCATTATTTTACATTGCCGTCTGCCTTAATTCAACCATAAGAACCGCAAAATCATTTATCATTTTTTGCCATTTTCATGATCCTTCCCTGTCTCCTTCATCCCCATCAGGCTTTGCCTTACGGTACAGGGTCTCAAAATCCTTGTCATAGAGCCTGCTCAGCTCGTATTCGCTGTCAAGGACATTACCCACTATGATAAGGGCTGTCCTCTCGATACCGTTCTCTTCCATGTCCCTGACCATATCATCAACAGTCGTATAGATGATCTTCTCATCCGGCCAGGTGGCCTTATATACCACGGCAACAGCCGTATTCCCCGGATATCCCCCTGCCTTTAAGTCATCGCTTACCTTCTGCGCCATTCCGGATGAAAGGAAAAGCACCATTGTCGACCCGTGGACCGCCATGTCTTTAAGCTCCTGGCCGCGCGGGACTCCTGTACGTCCTTCCGCACGCGTGATTATTATGCTCTGGGAGACTCCCGGCAGGGTATACTCTGCCCTGAGTGCAGCCGCAGCTCCCGACATCGAACTGACTCCGGGACATATATCGTACGGGATCCCTTCCTCATCCAGGATGTCCATCTGTTCCCTGATCGCTCCGTATATAGACGGGTCTCCGGTGTGCAGCCGCACCAGCTCCCCGTCGCAGTCCTTCATGACCTGTATTATCTCCTCAAGGTTCATATGGGCGCTGTTATATACAAGACAGCCCTCACGGGCAAAATCAAGCAGGGCCGGATTGACCAAAGATCCGGCATATATGATAACGTCAGCCTTTTCTATAAGTTCTTTTCCCCTTACAGTGATAAGATCAACCGCTCCGGGTCCCGCTCCGACAAAATGAACCATATGACCATCCACCCTTCCTAAGCCCTGTCTTCTTCAGCTGCGCCTGCTCCAGCCTTCCTTAATCTTCTTATCTATCCTGTCAAAAGTCATCAGCCCGCCAAGAGCATCATATGATGCAACACAGCATGCTCCGGTGGCTGCCGCATAACACACACTCTTTTCAAGACTTTCTCCATTGACCATCGAGGTCAAAAACGCGGCCACGCTCGTGTCTCCGGCCCCTGTCCCGGACAGTATCCTCTCCGGCTCGAAGCTTTTCTCAAATCCCTTCATTCCGGCCCATTTGCCCAGATCAAGGTCAAGTATCCTGCCTATCCTTCCCAGCTCCTTTTCTTCCGCTGTCTGATAATACATACCCGGAGCCCCGCATTTTATAAGCACTATCTTTACTCCCATGTCAAAACACTTATCTGCCAGAGGCTGTACATCCTTATCTATGTCGATCAGACCGGTAAAGTCAATATTTCCTTCTCTTCCTCTTATCTCTTCATATCTGTCCCTGTCTATCATAAACATGAGCTCTTCGACACTAGGGACAAAAACATCAACATAAGGAAGTGTCTTCTTCAGTATCTCCTTCCAGTCTGCACGCCCGGCCTCGCCCGACGGATCTACTGCTGCCAGATCCAGCGAAGTCACGGTATCTGCATCATGAGCCTTTTTCATCACCTTCGCAAGCTCTGTCCCGCCGTTTTCATACATCCTTCTCATTATCGGAGGATATCCGAAATGAAACAGGACCGCCTCATTTATGGCATCCATCGGAAGGTCATCGGCACAGAAAGTGTTATTCGCCCCGGGATTATGCAGAAAGATCCGGTCAACACCGGGTATGGCCAGCACGACCGAATATGAAGTAGAGTCTTCGCTGCTCCTTATAAGCCCGTCAGCCAGGCCATATTTTCCCACAATGCTGCTTATCATATCACCAAATGCATCATTACCCGTCTTACCTGCCAGTGTGACATCTGCCCCCAATATCTTCATGGCCAGACCGGTATTTGCAACAACTCCTCCGGTATGGATATCCGCATCTCCTACTTCAACAAGAGATCCCGGAGACAGAATATTCCCGATATCGGTTCCCCTGCCGTGTATTTCAGGGGTTATATCAAGACATATATGGCCCGCTACAACAATCTTTCCCATTTTGTCCTCCCAAAGAAGCATTTCTTCCTATTAATATAGTAGCTTTTTTTATTCTTTTAGACAAGTGCGGCGGATTCTGTTATAATTCATGCAGTTAAAAGTCAGGAGGGATCTCTATGTACAATTTTGATGCAGAAAAAACAATGAACGAATGTGTCGAATGGATACGCGACTTCTTCAGAAAAAACGGACCGGACTCTCCGGCCGTCATAGGTATATCCGGAGGCAAGGACTCAACCGTTACAGCGGCCCTGTGTGTTGCGGCTCTTGGCTGCGACAGGGTGATAGGCGTGCTCATGCCGAACGGAGTCCAGGCTGATATAAACGATTCCATCGCAGTTGTTGAGCATCTTAAGATCAAAAACTTCACAATAGACATTAAGGACGCCGTTTCGGCTATCCTCAAAGAAATGGAAGATAAGGGTATACCCATATCAGACCAGTCAAGGATCAACCTTCCGCCGCGCATCAGGATGTCCACACTTTATGCGGTTTCTCAAAGTCATAACGGGCGTGTTGCAAACACATGTAATTTATCTGAGGATTGGGTCGGATATTCTACCAGATACGGCGATGCGGCAGGCGATTTCTCACCTCTTGCACATCTTACCGTCACCGAGGTGAAGGAAATAGGCCGTCTCCTTAAGCTTCCGTCCTTCCTCGTTGACAAGGCTCCTTCGGACGGGCTGTGCGGCAAGACCGATGAGGACAACCTTGGTTTCAGATATGCAACTCTTGATAAGTATATCCGCGAGGGAGTGATAGAAAGTGAAGCGGATAAGGCTATAATAGACAAAAAGCATGTTCAGAACCTGTTCAAGCTTCAGGTTATGCCCGGGTTCAGCTCAGGCCTTCCTGAAATCCCGCAGGTCTGATGCTCTTATAACTCATCATCACGTGCAAGCAGATATTCTTTGATCTTCGTAAAGCTGTCGCGGGAAATGACGTGCTCTATCAGGCATGCCTCATCTTCCGCGACCTTTTCACTTATCCCTGCTCTTACAAGCCATTTTTTAAAAAAGGAATGCTTGTCATAAGTCACCTCTGCTATCTCTCTTCCCTTTTCGGTAAGCAGAACCTTCCAGTCATCCCTTATTATATAACCGTCTTCTTCAAGCTTCTTGAGCGCGATAGAAGCACTGGGCTTGGAGAATCCAAGCTGTGTGGCAACGTCGGTTGAACGGCATGCACCGTTTTCTTTAATGCGGATAAGGATAGCCTCAAGGTAATCTTCCTTGGATTTTCCGATAAGTGTTGCATCCATCTCTATATTCTCCGATCTTATTCATGGAATCACCTATGTCCGCGCACTTGATTAGTGGACACTAACAATAGTATACATCATTTAACTCTTGTTGTATACCCCAAATATGATCTATATCTGCTGTTTTGATAACAGAAGTGATTATTTCCATATCCCCGGCCAAATATTATCGCACAGATCTCTGCAGCGTTCCACGGAAAATAAGCTGTCCTGCTTTAAGATTTCATTTGACCCGGCCAGTCTGTCATCGTAATCCTTCAGCCTGTATACCGCCAATTCATCTCTGCTTTTACTCAGATGAGTAACAAGGGCTTCCACATCATTATCCTTTATTGTCACCCGTCCGTCTTCATCGCGACCGACCCGGACTCTCGCCATTCCTCCCACCAGCCTGTTCCCGACATTCTCGCCCTTGCCGGATGTCCAGTTGACGAAGTTGCCTATGGAATAGTAGACCAGCATCCTGTTCCCGTTGACTCCATCATCCATCCATTCAACAGGCTGGATGACATGCGGATGTGTTCCTATCACAAGATCTGCTCCGTTATCCATAAAGATATCTGTCCATTCCCTCTGTTCGTCAGATGGTTCATAGTCATATTCGATCCCCCAGTGAGGACAGACTATAGTAAAATCAGCCTCTTTTTCCGCTCGCTCCAGGTCACTTATGACTTCATCTTTTTTCAGCCGGTTGACTGAATATCTGTCTCCGCCCGAAATATTGACTCCATTAGTACCATAGGTATAGTTAAGTATCGCAATTCTGACACCCGTTCTTTCCACAACCGCTATCTCTTTCTCCCGTTGACTGTCACTTATGCCGACGATCGTTACATCCGGGTGATTTTCACCCCAATAGGTGACGCAATTGACCAATCCCGTCTCTCGACGGTCATACACATGATTGGTCGCGTGACACACAACATCAAAACCGGTTGATGCCAGTTCATCAGCTATTTCAAACGGAGCATTAAAGGACGGGTATCCGGTCACCCCCAGCTCTTTTCCACCTATGATAACTTCCTGGTTTACTATCGCAATATCCGACTCCCTTATTTCATTACGTACGTTTTTAAATAATCCCGAATAATCGTAGTCTCCATCTTCAAGCCGGCAGGTCTTGTTTATTCCGTCATGGAGCAGGATATCTCCTACCATAACTATCGATATTGTATCTTCTTTGCTTGGCTTTGAAGCAACAGGGGACGGCTCTGCAGGTCCATTATCAGAACTTACAGAGTCGTCCCCATGTATCATATCATTCTCTGGCCTGTCTGCCTCAGCATTCTCTGACAGGGATGCGGCATGAAATCCTTCTTCCGGCCGGACCGCATTCCCGGTGCATCCGCACAGGCATACGGTAAGTATGATCCAGAATAATGATCTTACGCCTTTCCTAATCAAACTTGAATCCCTTAAGAAGGTCACCAAGTCCGGTACCGATAGTCTCGTTTGACGAATACTTCTGAGCTTCTATAGAAGATTCCTCGCCACTTCCTTCTTCTTCAGCCGCAGCCTTGATGCTAAGGCTTATCTTGCCTTCATTGGTATTCAATATCTTCACCCTGACCTTATCGCCCACCTTAAGTACTTCGGAAGGCTTCTTAATCCTGAATTCACTGATCTGCGAAATATGAACCAGGCCACTCAGCCCGTCGCCTATATCAACAAAAGCTCCAAATGTCTGCAGGCTCTCAACAACACCATCAGTTATTGTTCCCGGAGCAAGCATTGCTATCTTATGATCATGTTCTTCTTTCAGCCTCTCCTTAAGCACTTCCTTCGCTGACAGGATCAGCTTCTTTTTGTCGCCGTTAACTTCCGTGACCCGCACGGTCAACTTCTTCCCCTGGAAGGAATCGAGATCTTCAACATATGAAACATCCAGCTGGGAAGCAGGGATAAAACCCCTTATTCCCTCGACATACGCAACAGCTCCACCCTTGACTACCTGAGTTATCTTTACCGGTATCTCCTTCTTTTCTTCCATATACTGCTTCAGTACATCCCATGCCAGTACGGCATTTGCCTCTTTTTTAGATAACACTATGTTGCCATTACCGTCATCGGTCTTTATAACTGTAGCTTCGATCTCATCCCCGATCTTTACATCGTCAAGGATCGAAAATCCGGGATCATCACTTAAATCCCCAGCCTTTATTATTCCCTGGGTATAATACTTAAGATCCAGCGTTACTTCTTCATCTGTAACATCGATTACGGTTCCCTTGATAACATCGCCCTCATTTATTGTACGGAACGACGCCTCAAGCTCTCTTTCATAGTCCTTCATTGATTCTTCCATTGGTCTTATCCCCCTTTATTTTACTGAAGAGCTGCCCTCTCCAATTCTTCATAATCATATTTTCTCTGGTCAAAGTCATTAAATCCGCTTCTGATCACGGTCTTCTCATTAGGCTTTATCTGATTGTTTATCGCCCATATCATAAAAGCAGTATATGAAGTCTTGAATTCCCGCTGCTGCCTGGCTGCCTCATGTGCGATCTTCACCTTCTCAAGGTCATAACCTGCAGCCTTTATTATGGCCCTGCAGTCCGCAACCCTGATCCTTTCTATCTCATAAGCAAGGTCAAGAACTTCATCGACAAGATCATCCTCATTGTATTCCATTAAAGGTGTATTGTCTTCTATCTTATGCTCTTCGTTCTTTACCCCGGCAGGTGTCTTGTCAATGTAGAAATACAGCGACTTTATCCTTCCGCCCTTTCCTTCCCGGGCCGATGGCTCATAACTTACTTTAAGTTCTGTCTTTTCATTGATCTCATCAACCGCCTTGTCAATGGTCCTTTTAAAATGACGCCAGTCATCATTAGTCTGTTCCTTAACCTTCTCAAGCGCCTTGTTATAGTCGGGTGTCCCGCTTATGGAATTCTTGGAAGTCTCGATAAGCGTCTTCTTCACGCCGCCCACTTCTATATTGATCGTTCCCATCTCGAATTTAAGCTCAGCAACATCGATATCAACTACTATTTTATTGGGATCCCTGGCTGTTTCCCCTTTTGGAATATAGGCCTTGGATTTGAGTATTTCATATAATCTCAGAGAATAATTGGACTTGAATGAAGTGACCACGCCAAGGTCGAGTACCGTAAAGTTGTTGGTAAGCTGTATCAGCTTATCCTTCATCTCCGGAGCAAACCTTATGGTAAGTTCATTATTTTCATATTTTGCCTTAGTGATGAGCGGAACATATTCGAATGATTCAGTGTCCGGATTGGAATAGCCCATTACACGGCCGGATAACATTTCCGCAGTCTTGTCAAGATTGGAGAAGTAAGTACCTGCCTTCCAGCCCATTAGCTTACTGAGCTGAGACCTTGACATCCTTACTATAACGGATCCTTCGGCATCAACTTCACCGTTCTTTACATTAGCTATGGCACAGTTAAGAAGTTTATTCTCAGTGATAGTAGACTTGTATTTGGCAGATATTAATGCATTACCCTTGGAATACCTAATACCCGGAGAATAGAATTCGAGCTTTTCATTATTATTTTTCATACATCCCCCTGTGTTGTTGCTTTTTTATAATAACAACATCTTTATTAATTATTTATATGCCCCGAAACCCTGTAAATATAGGAAAAAACCGATTTACTCATCCCTCATTATTTATAAAATCGGCCCTCTTTTATTAAGAGGATATCCATATGTGTTTATGAAGATGTACCATAAAATTTATGGGCAAATTAAACCTTGATCAATATGAATATATACCCCCCGTTGTACTTACTTGTACCAACATTTTTAGGGGAAAGGCTTAACTCGTACCATCTTTTTTACCTTGTACAAATATGTTGTATCATATCCGGGTGAAAACATCAAGATATTGATTTAAATTTGTACCATCTTTTTTATAGAAAAATTATGGGCATTATTAAATGCGGTATAAAAATTATTAACTTTGCCCATTATTTTTACGATATGAATCTTTACCATGTGATCATGCCCATAATAAATAAAAACAATGCCCGCTTTTTTTACGGCAGCTCTTTTTAGCTTGGCTTTTGTGGATAAAAGGTGTTCATTAGACTTAAAAACCGGAAAATATGGGGATTTATCAACATTTTTTTGAAAGAACAGACAAAAAGGAGAGCATTGATTATATATCGGAAAGTCAAAAGAAAGAATGAAATACCATAAAATTTACAAATATAGCCCTAAATTTTTATCACAGGCCCGGATTTATGACCAACAATGCCTGTTATTTTTATGATGAAAGCCTATAATGCCCGGTTTTGAGGGAAACTTTGCCCTAAAACTTTACGACACCTGTTCGTATTAATGACGTTTGTTCTTACTTTCGGCTATAAGCCTGTCAAGATATTTCTCATACTCTGCTCCTGACATGAACTCGTCATAGTAGTAGTCAGCGTCTTTTACAGGACCGGCATCAGATTCAGAAGATACAGGCAATTGACCAATTGGGTCAGAACCATTTATCCGGTCAGTAGATGAATAACGCTTGATATAAATAGATGGCTGCGTGCGGATATATTCCACAGAAGAAGCAAGCCTTATATATTTACCAAGATCCAGCATATGGAATTGCCGGAGGATCATTAGTTTAATATATGAAGGTGTTCTGTTCTTTCCTGAATACCAATCCTCTATAGTCCTTATTGGAATACAAAAAATATGGGAAATATCGCTCTTTTTGGCACCGGCAGCTTCAAGAAGGTCCTTAAAAGACATATTCTTGGCTTCATACAGCTCTCTAAGAAGATACAAACACTCCTGGTATGTGATCCCGTATGCATCATAGTTAAATATTGAAGTGTCCGTAGATAAGGATGAAACATACTGATCAGACAGATCATAGTCATCAACAGCATTCCAGAGCTTATGAAATACTCTGTCAGGGATGATCTTAAGCCTTTTTTTCCTCATTTATACCTCCGTGAAACACGATTTTTGATCGAAAACTAAGAAAAACACCACGGAATACGTGGATTACAATAAGAATTATATCCATAAAAACAAATAATTACAAGCATCTTAAAACTAAAAATAGTATAAGAATGTTTCACAAAAACCGGAACTAAGAGATAATACCACGTAACGCGAGGATATAAAATAACAAAAAGGTATAAACATAAGGCTTTCGGCCAAATAAAATAATTATTAGATTCTGTTTGTTTTTCGCTGTCTGATACAAAAATATCCTCTATAATGTTCGTTTTCTCCTGCTTTTTGCTCTTCGCCTGTTTTTTGACCCAAAATCCTAATCTATAAGGAATTTAACACACATATAAAATAATAAATTGCTAAATAGAGTTATATAATTAGCGATTTATTGAATAAATAAACTGCTAAAACAATAAATATATAAACTGCAAAAATAGTAAACGACCGGCTATAAATAATTAAATAAACTGATAAACATAAAATAACTAAACTATAAATATATAAACCGGTAAACTAATAAACATATAAATCATATCATTTCTTTAGTAAATTCGGAAGAGGAAAAAATGGGTACTAAATAGTAATTAAATAAACTTGTAAATAGAAAAACAATAAGTTTAAAAATTTACACAGAAAGGTTATTCGGGTCCAGGGAAAAGAAAAAATAAATAAACTGAAAAATGGATACATAAAAAACCAAATATATAAACTGCTATATTATAAAACCATCATTGTAAAGACTTTTCTTTATTGTTTAGTGTGATAGATCCTGTACACAGATATTGCAGCGTTGGACATACCGATCATCTGAGCGTGGTTATAAGTACTAATAAATAAGTACATATAGGAAGGATATATATAAAGCAAGTAAAAGCAAAATAGTAATATAATAATTAACCAGTTTATATAATTTGTAATTATATAAACAATTACAATGATAAGAGTGACAGTTGATCAACGGGAAGTCTAAAGATATTACTAAACCAGTAAATTATAGTTTGTTAAATTAAAGTTTTGTAAATATCTATATTATTAAACACAAAAACATATAAACTAATAAACTAAACAATTCTCAACAATTAAATAAACTGATAAACGGAAAATATCATAAAATAAATAATAAATTTTATAAACTGATAAATTGGTTCTTGCAAAATTATGTTAACTATGTTAGTTTAATCTTATAAATTTAGTGAAAATCAAAAATGGAGGAATGAAATGTCGGTAATAATAGCATTAGCCAACCAGAAGGGAGGCGTCGGCAAGACTACCAGTACGATAGAACTGGCGGCCTGCTTCGAGAACAGAGGATATAAAACTCTTGTAGTAGATCTTGAACAGCAGATGGATACAACCAAGTACTGCGGCGGAGATCCCTTTAAATCAGGATGTTACAAGGTTTTGAAGGAGGAAATGGATATAAGGGATGCGATCCAGCAGACGGAGGAATTTGATCTTCTTCCGGCAACCCCTGAACTGAGCAAGGCGGATGATGAATTCACAAAGCCTACTGATGTGCTTAAGCTGAAGAAGGCACTTAAGGCCATAGAAGATGACTATGATTTCGTTGTAATAGATACCAATCCGGGCAGAAACAGGCTCCTTAATATGGCTTATATAGCCTCGGATTACGTGATAATCCCCACGGATGCTGATGATGGCTCTGTTTCCGGTATTATATCGATATTTGACGATCTCAAGGAATATAAGGAAGCGGGTTGGACTGATTCGGATGTGATGGGAATTATCCTTACCAGATATGAGAATACATCCATGCACAGATACCAGGAAGAGGTGATACGTGAGCTTATAGAGGTTAAGCAGCCCGATGCATTCTTCATGAACGTGCGTAAGGCTATTGCGGCATCTGAGTGCAAAACTGAGAGAACCAGCCTGCAGAGGGGCAAGAGGAGCTCCAAGCCTGCAATTGATTACAGGAACATAGCTGATGAGATCATAGACCGCTTAACAGAGGAGGATTGAAATGGCACTGAAAGTTAAAAACCCTAAAAAGAACCTTGCGGATATATTGATCGAGAAGGAACGACTGAATGAGTCATATGATTCATCGTCGGCGGTAAGCCTGAAGACGCTCGAGTCAATACCTGAGAATGAAGAACCGGAAGAAGACAAGCAGATCCAAGAAATATCGGGGGTAGAGACAAAGAAAGAGAATGATAGACCAAATGAGTCAATCGGTCAAAATATTGAAAAGCAGGTCATAAATGAACCCAGTAAGCCGGTTCTCGCGGATGTTTCGGGTGACGCGGTAAGAAGACCCATATATGATATGGAAGATTACAATCCGCCAAGAAAGAAAAGGGGACGTCCGTACCAGGGATACGCAGAGAATACACATGTACAGTCGATCTATGTAAGAAACGATCTCTACGAATATATAATGATAAATTACGTGGGACACGGAAGAAAGCATACGTCATTCAATAAATTCGTAAATGCCGCGATCAATAATTACTTAAGAATGCTTGATGAAGAAAGATAGGATATAAAAACGATCGGGGGCATCAGCCCTCGATCGTTATGTATTTGGTCTCCGGAACTTCCGGCTTTAATTCCTTTTTTGGAACGGATATCTTCAGAATACCGTCTTCGTATTTAGCCTTGATATCCTCCTGAGTAACTGCTTCGCCTACATAGAAGCTTCTTGAAGATCTGCCGTAGTAGCGCTCGCGCCTGATGAAGTTACCCTTGTCATCATTCTCGTTTTCTTCGTGCTTGCTCTCGGCGCTGATGGTCATATAACCTTCCTTGAGCTCGATCTTCAATTCGTCCTTTTTGTGACCGGGAAGCTCTACCGCAAGCTCGTATCCGGATTCATTCTCCTTGATATCGGTCTTCATGAGACCCGGTTCCGGCCCCTTTACAGGCCGCTGCGGTCTTGCGGGATAATGGAAGTTATCAAAAAGATCATCAAATAAGTTCTCTGCAAAAATACTTGGCATCAACATAAGTCATACCTCCTGTCTTTATATGTTATTGATATTGTTTTTCTTGTTGCAATTATGTTATATCACCTTTGTTAGCACTCGTCAAGTTTGAGTGCTAACAAAAATTGTGAACTTTTTGTGTTCTAAGGAGAAAACCGTGGAAAAGCTTAGCTGCCTTATCATATCCGGGGGAAGATTCGCGGCGGTACCGGATGAAATTCTCAAAACCGACCTTGTGATCGCATGCGATTCGGGGTTGGATCATGCAGACAGATACGGAATCATTCCTGATATCGTACTTGGTGATTTTGACTCGATTTCGGATAAAAACCGTGACCGTCTGTCAAAGGGCGAATTCAAGATTGTGCGTTATCCAAAAGAAAAAGATGATACAGATACGGCACTTGCCATGAAACACGCTCTTGACCTTGGTTGTAAGGATATAAGAATGGTGTCTGTTTTCGGAAACAGGATGGATCATTCCATCGCAAATATACAGACAGCTCATTACGGCGCGGAACATGGTGCAATAGTCAGGATGTATGATGAAGATACTGAGATAATCGTATTTTCGGGGACCGAAGCTACCGTTCCCGCAAGAGAGAGCTACGGACTGTCTGTTTTTGCGCTTTCGGATGCGTGCAGGGGAGCAAGCATAAAGGGGACACGTTATGAAATTGAGGATGCGGAGCTTGTAAATTCATTCCCCCTAGGACAGAGCAATGAGTTTAAGGGTAAGGAAGCCGTTATCACGGTTAAAGAGGGAACAGCGATGGTGGTCCTGTCAAGACAGTGAGATATTATAATTACACCATATAATAAAAGTGACATATTTCCATCAATGCGGTAAAATATAAAAAACGAGGATATCAATATATGAACTACAGAACAGACGACAATTTATCAATACTTGGCTTTGGCTGTATGAGGTTTCCCAAGAAAGGGGCTTCGTTCGACTACGAAGAGATCGAACGCGAATTATTGTATGCCATTGACAAGGGAGTTAATTATTTTGATATGGCATATATCTATCCCGGGATCGAGGAAGCCTTTGGCACCGTGATGGAGAAGTGCGGATTCAGGGACAGGATCAATATAGCGACCAAGCTTCCCCATTACATGATGAATACGGTCGAGGAGATGCAGAAGTATTTCGATGAACAGCTTAAGCGCCTTAAGACCGATCATGTCGATTATTATCTAATGCATATGCTTCCGGATCTTAAGACCTGGAAGGAGCTTGTTGACAGAGGTGCGATTGAGTGGCTTGAAGGGCTTAAGGAGAAAGGAAAGATACGCAAGATAGGTTTTTCCTTTCACGGTAATACAAGCCTTTTCCTTGAACTGCTTAATGCATACAGCTGGGATTTCTGCCAGGTACAGTACAATTATATAGATGAGACATCGCAGGCCGGACGCAGGGGAGTTGAGGATGCTTATGCCAGGGGTATCCCTGTGATAATCATGGAGCCTCTTAAAGGAGGCAGGCTTGTAAACAATCTTCCCAAGGATGTCTATAAGATATTCGGATCGTCTTCGAGGGGCTATTCTCCCGCAGAATGGGGCCTTAGATGGTTGTGGGACCAGCCGGGTGTTTCCGTTATCCTGTCCGGGATGAATTCGATGGATCAGGTTAATGAGAACATAAGGATCGCATCGGAAGTTACCGCTTCATCCATGACGGATGAAGATCTTAAGATAATCGATCAGGCAAGAAGTGTGATCAACAAGAAGACCAAGGTGCCATGTACAGGCTGTGCTTACTGCATGCCGTGTCCTTTTGGCGTTGATATTCCGGGATCTTTCCACTGCCTTAATACATCATATAATGATTCTTACTTTGTCGGGATCAAGGAATACCTTATGTGTACGTCTTTTAAGAAGCAGAACTCCAATGCCTCCCTGTGCCGTGAGTGCGGAAGATGTGAGCAGCACTGCCCGCAGCATATTGAGATACGTAAGGAATTAAAGTCGGTAGTGAGGCGGTTCGAAAGTCCGTTATTTAAGCTGATCGTATTTGTCTATAACAAGGTTCTTAAGAGAGGGTAAGGATGAAGGTAGCATTATTTGTCGGACAGATATATATCTATACCCAGCGTGAGATCATACGGGGTGTATATGAGGAGTGTAAGAAGAACGGAGATGAATTACACCTCTTTTCTTTTTATGTATCCAATGATGAGCAGTTCGACCTTGGTGAATACGAATATATCAAGAGGATGGACCTGAGCGGTTTTGACGGGTTTATCCTGTATGCCAGTGCCTTTTATAATCCCTATATCCGCGGGCTTCTCGTGGATAAGCTTAAGGCAGCTGACAAGCCGATCGTATCGATCGACTCATATGATGAGAATTTCGTGAATGTGACAAGCTGCAACGGGGGAGCCATGGAGGAGCTTGTCGAACATATAATAACCGATCATAATGCTAAGATAATTAACTTCGTCGGCGGTCCCACCGACTCAACGGATGCCCTTGATCGTTTAAGGGCCTGCCGCAAAGTCATGGAAGCCCATGGCCTGACCCTGCCGGATGAGAGGGTATTCAGCGGTAATTACTATGTTGACAGCGGTTACAAGGCATATGAATATTTCAAGTCCAATAATATGATGGATGCCGATGCCTTCATATGTGTTAACGATCAGTCGGCAATGGGCGTTTTTTATCATGCGACAGATGACGGATATAAGATTCCGGATGACTTTATGCTTACTGGCTTTGACCATATACCTCAGGCTTCGTATAACGAACCGTCCATCACCTCGATAGAGAGGTTTGAGGATAAGATCGGACAGGCAGCTTACAGGGGTCTATGGGCAGAAGATAAGAAAGAAATAATTATAAAGCCAAGGCTGGTAAAGGGGAATTCCTGCTGTAAGGACTTTGTTCAGGACAGTGACAAACGGAAGGATTACCTGCGCGAGTGTATCAAGCTGTCTCTTGAAAATTCTAGATACGCGGGTTTTATAAGTGACTGTGCGGCTGACTTCATGGCTTACCGGTCTTCGGATGAAATGTATGGAATGCTGCCTTCTTATCAGAAGAAGTTCAACATACCGGAGATGACTATTGTCCTTGACAAGGATGCCGGCAAGAAGGTCCTTGATATACCCTATCATTACAAGCTTGAAGGCAAAGAGAAGATATCCATGCTGATAAAGAGGGATGAGATCTATTCAAGCGAGGGTGAGGGGAATATGTATGTCTATTCATCCCTCCACTATGGCGGTTCATATTTTGGCTATGTTATAACCAAGAACTACTTCGCGGCTACAGAGACCGAGCTATATCATATGTTCATAAACAATATATCCAATATGTACGAATCCGCAGTCAAATACGACAATCAGGAAGAGTATATCAATAAACTGAGAGATTTAAGCTATTACGACCCGCTGACCAAGATATATAACCGGCTGGGATTTTTCAACAAGGCCGAGGATGACTTTGAGAAGGCCAAGAAAGCCGGAGAGAATATGTATATCATTTTCGCCGATCTTGACAGGCTCAAGGTGATAAACGACACCATGGGCCATAAGATGGGTGATTCCTATATCGTGGATTTCGTGAACATCCTGACGTCATGTATTGATGCATACGATACACCTTTAAGGTTTGGCGGGGATGAATTTGTTATCTTCGGAGTATCGACCACCGAGGAGGAGGTCAGGGCCAAGATAAAGCGGATACAGGAGGAGATCAAGATCTTCAATGAACAGGGTAAATATTCGCCTTATATTCTTGGCGTTTCTATGGGTTACACCATGATAAAACCTGACACGAAGAAGACGCTCTTCTCCTATATAGAGACGGCTGACCAGAAGATGTACAAGGTTAAGCAGGAGAAGAAAGATGCAAGATCAGGCAAGGACAGAAGATCAGGAAGGGATCGAAGGATCAGCAACAGGCGCGCCCTCAACGACCCGATAAATCTCTCGTGAAGACAAAAGAACCGTCCCCGTGTCTTCAGTGGAATGGGGGACGATTCAACGGAGGTAAATATGGAGAACAAGACATCACTCTCAGGGGGGGAGAAAGTCTCTTACGGTCTGGGTGCGGTAGGCAAGGATATGGTCTACATGCTGTCCGCAAGCTATATCCTGTATTATTATCAGGATGTATGCGGGGTACCGGCGGCAGCAATGGGAGTCATCCTGCTGGTGGCAAGGGTGTTTGATGCCTTCAACGATCCGATAATGGGTGTTATCGTTGCGAAGACAAGGACCAGGTGGGGGAAGTTCCGCCCCTGGCTCATGATAGGTACCATTCTTAATTCCATAATACTGTATTTCATGTTTTCGGCCCCGCCAAGGCTTGACGGGCCGGGACTTACGGCCTATGCGGCCGTTTTTTATATCATGTGGGGTGTAACATATACGATGATGGACATCCCTTATTGGAGCATGGTTCCCGCATTTACCCGGTCCGGAAAGGAGAGGGAGGGTTTATCCGCTCTTGCAAGGTCCTGCGCCGGCGTGGGATCGGCCATCATATCTATAATAACCGTCAAGGCGGTATCGGCCCTGGGACATGCCGCGGGAGGAACGGATGAGAACTACGAACGGCTGGGTTACAGTAAGCTGGCCCTTATAGTTGCCGTTCTCTTCGTTGCATTCATTACCGTTACCTGTCTTGTCATCAAGGAAAAGTCAACCGTTGATGTTAAATCGGCCTCCGTTAAGGAGATGTTTTCCGCTCTTGTAAGCAACGATCAGGCGATAACGATCGTTATAGCGATAGTCATAACAAATACTGCTCTATACATCACGAGCAATCTGGTCATCTATTTCTTTAAATATGACTTTTCCCCGGCTGTCTGGGAGGATAATTATACCCTGTTTAACGTGGCCGGAGGAGGTTTTCAGATCCTGTCGATGATGATCCTTTTCCCGCTGCTTAGAAGATTCATGAATACCCTTAAGATATTCTATACCTGTTTTATCATGTCATTTTTGGGTTACGGGGTCTTGCTTGCGGAATCATTCATCCTTAAAGATAACGTATATTACCTGCTGATCCCTGCATTCCTTATAATGAGCGCGCTGGGAATGCTCAATGTTGTACAGACCATCTTCCTTGCCAATACCGTGGATTACGGGGAGCTTAAGAACAGAAGACGTGATGAGTCGGTCATCTTTTCCATGCAGACCTTCGTTGTTAAGCTTTCGTCAGGTGTGGCTGCTTTTGTGGCAGGTATCGTATTGTCCGTGTGCAATATAAAGAAGGATACCGAGGCGGTGGTTTCCGGTGAGATCGCAGCTTCAACAAGGACCGGCCTTCGCATGTCCATGACCATCATACCGATCATCATCCTGGCAGTGGGTATCACGGTGTTTGCAAAGAAATATATCCTTACGGATGAATATCTTGCAAAGATCACGGAGGAACTTAAGGAACAAAGAAATGAAGCCGGGGAATGAACCGGGTAATTAAGGTGGCTGATCATATAATTTTGGGAGTCTGTGATATATGAATATCCTTGCGGTAATATTGATTATAGTGTTGATCCTGTTTGTTGCTTTAAGCTGCAGCCTGTGCTATTACGCGACCCACGTAAAGAGGCAGTCCTTTGAGGAGGCACTTGCCTGGCAGAAGGACCATTATGACATATCTTTTTATGAGACCCTTGAGAAAAGGGATTATAAGATCACAAGCTATGACGGCTATGTGATCCCTGTTCAGTTTCTAAAGAATCCCAATCCCACTGACAAATACATGCTCATAACCCACGGGCACACGGATAATCATTACGGTATGCTCAAGTATACGAAGATGTACCTTGACTACGGGTTCAACGTGATCCTTTATGATCTTCGTGCCCACGGGGAGAACGTTAAGACCTTTTGTACCTTTTCCATCCGTGAAGCTAGGGACCTTGATGTCATTATAAAGGACTGCAGGGCTCGGTATCACGATATGAGGATATTCGGTATACACGGAGAGTCACTCGGGGCGGCAACAACGATAGCGGTGCTTAAGTATAAGCCCGAGATCGATTTTGCAGTGTCTGACTGTGGATTCGCAGAAATAATACCAGTTATGCAGGGAGGGCTTAAGGGTATGCACCTGCCGGCATGGATGGTATATCCCGCATCATTGTGCTCCCGGATCCTTTACGGATATTCCTTCAGGGACATGCGGCCCATAGATTCGCTTAAGGATAATAAGATCCCGATCCTCTTTATACATGGGGCGAATGATACATATATCCTGCCTTCGCATGCGCAGAAGATGCATGAAGCATCCGGAGGTTACAGTGAAGTACATCTTATCGATGGTGCGGAGCATGCGGCATCGATCCTTACGGATCCTGATGAATACAGGACGATAGTAAAGGAATTCCTTGAAAGGATCGGAGTGAATTGAGAATGATAAAACAGTTTAATAAACTGGAAAATATAAAGCCTGCCGATACAGCTGTTTATGAAAGGATAATGGAAATCTGGGACAGTATAGCCAAGCCTTTAAGGGGCCTTGGCAGGTTCGAGGAGATGATCGCACAGATAGGAGCGGTGCTTCATACGGATAATGTGGATATCCGCAGGAGAGCTGCCGTTATCATGTGTGCGGATAACGGGATAGTCGGTGAAGGCGTGAGCCAGTCCGGGCAGGACGTTACCGCTGCGGTTGCCGGATGGATGGGGAAGGACTTAAGCTCGGTGTGCAGGATCGCCGGGGGATGCGGAACAGATATAATAACGATTGATATAGGTATCGATATGGAGGGTTCTCCGGAAGGGGTGGTCAACAAAAAGATCCGCCGGGGAACGGCTGATTTCCTGACGGAGCCGGCAATGAGTGAGGAAGAACTCATGCAGGCCGTACAGGTCGGAACCGATATTGTGGGTGAATGTCTGGATAAGGGTTATACCATCATCGCAACAGGTGAGATGGGGATAGGAAATACCACGACAAGCGCGGCTGTATGTGCGGCCCTTCTTAACCTTCCCGCAGATCTGGTAACGGGACGCGGAGCAGGTCTTGATGACAGCGGATTCAAAAAAAAGAAAGAGATAATAGAAGAGGCGCTGCTAAAATATGATTTTAAGGGCAGGACCGCTGTAAGCAGGGAGTATGCCATAAAGGTGTTAAGGACGGTCGGAGGCCTGGATATTGCGGGTCTTGCCGGGGTATTTATCGGCGGCGCGCTCTACAATATCCCCATTGTTATCGACGGATTCATAAGTGCCGTGGCAGCTCTTGCGGCAGAGAGGCTGCTGCCCGGAACTAAGGATGTTATGATCGCATCCCACCTCGGAAGGGAAGAGGGTATGGGCTATGTGCTCAGGGAGCTGGGTCTTAAGGCTGTTATCGATGCGGACATGGCACTCGGAGAGGGTACAGGTGCGCTTATGCTCTTTCCCCTGTTGGACTGTGCCCTGGAACTGTATAAAAACGGACTTAGATTTGAGGACACGGAAGTAGAACAATATAAACATTTTGGAAAGAATATATAAAAACAGTAGTTATTTGTTCCGGAGATGATATAATATATATTAACTATAAATACTGTTGTTATGAGGATCTAAGAATCCTCACGGATGGCTGACGGTGTAATATGTACTTATTTGTCACTTGCGTTTTATACTTTACAATAGTGGGACTGATAGCTGTATGCGGGTTCGCTTTACGTAAGTGGAAGAGCAGGCTCCATACATATCTCTTCTTCAGTTGTGTAGCCAATCTTATCTATGATGTTGGCTGCCTTATGGAACTGCGGGCAACCGATCAGCAGACGTATGTTACCGCCCTTAAAATGGGTTATCTCGGACGTATCTGGATAGGTTTTTCTCTTTTTCTTTTTATCGCGGAGCTGTGCAATATTAAGCTTCCC
Organism: Lachnospiraceae bacterium; assembly: GCA_024690425.1. The sequence goes on from JAILCT010000258.1 coordinate 51,772, forward strand.
GATCTGCTCAAGACAGTGGCGGCGCTTATCCATGTCATAATCTACATAACGATCATTAATCTTGAACGCAATACTCTTTATTACAACTACATGGAATTTACCATGGACGGTGATTTTCCCAAGCTCCTGCATACGGGCGGGCCACTGTATTATGTGCTGACAGCCCTTAACCTTATATATACGTTTGGTGGTATATATATGATAACCAGGCATGCCCTGCTTGAGAAGAACAGAATTGCAAGGAAGCGGTATATGATCATGATGGTCGGAGTATTTGCAACGGGCTTTGCGTATATAATCTATTTCTTCAAGCTTGTTCCGCTGGCACGCAAGTTCGATGTTATGGTGATCGGATTCGCAGTATGTCTTGTCGCCATGCTTGTTGCGATAATCAAATACCGGCTGCTTGATGTGACTGAGGCCGCCAAGAATTACGTTGTGGATGAACTGTCCGAAGCCATAATAGTCGCCGATACGGATGATAGGATCATATACTTTAACAAACCGGCACAGAAGATGTTTCCGGAGCTTAATAATGATATGACGGAGGAAAGCACCGGGAAGTTCCTTAAGGATTTAAAAGAGGCAACAAGGTCAGGGGTCCCTATCAGGATAATGGGGAATATATATACACCTAAGGCCAACAGGTTCTCTGAGGACGGGACTGAGGCAGGTACCCTGTTTACCTTAAGCGATGACAGTGAGCATTACAGGTACATGGATGAACTGAGGCTGCAGAAGAGAATAGCCGACGATGCCAACATGGCAAAGACGCAGTTTCTTGCGAACATGTCGCATGAGATAAGGACACCCATTAATGCGGTGCTCGGCTTCAACGAAATGATAATGAGGGAATGCGCCGGGGTTAGTAGAGAGGATAAGGAAGAGGCCCCCGATCCGAAAAGGGCATTTTCGAATATCAGCTCATATGCCGGAAATATCCAGAATGCAGGAAACAACCTTTTATCCATCATTAGTGATATTCTTGACATCTCGAAGATCGAGGAAGGCAAGATGGATATCATGGAAGCACCTTATACCTTAAGTTCTCTCCTTAATGATGTCCGCAATATGATGTTATTCAGGGCTGAGAAAAAAGGCCTTGATTTTGAGGTTGATGTCGATCCCGCTCTTCCGGATAAGCTCTATGGCGATAAGTCACGGGTAAGGCAGGTTATAACCAACCTTCTTACAAATGCAGTGAAATATACCGATAAGGGAAGCGTGCACATGACAGTGCGCGGAAGTGCTGATGGAGGCATGGAAGCAGGACGGATGCTTAACCTTGTCGTTGAGGTTAAGGACACCGGAATAGGTATACATCAAGAAGATATCGACAAGCTCTTTGGTAAATTTCAGAGGTTCGATCTTACGCATAACAGCACCGTGGAGGGAAGCGGTCTGGGCCTGGCTATCACAAAGCAGCTTATGGATATGATGGGAGGCCGGATAGAGGTTCAGAGCGTATATGGAAGCGGTTCGACATTCATTATGGAACTCCCTCAGAAGATCATTTCATGTGATCCCATCGGTGACTTCATGGCCGGTGTTAAGAGCGATGATAATGCAGAAAAATCAAATGAGAAGAACTTTACGGCACCTGATGCATATATACTTATCGTTGATGATACAAGGGTAAACCTTATTGTGGCCAGGGGCCTTCTTAAGAACACTAAGATCCGGATAGACACTGCAGGAAGCGGAAGTGAATCGATCATGCTGGCAAATGAGAATTCATACGACTTGATCCTTATGGATCAGCGGATGCCGGGCATGGACGGAACAGAGGCATTAAAGATCATAAGAAACGGGGAGAGCAGCCTGAACCGGGAGACGCCCATCATCTGCCTTACCGCTGATGCCATCATCGGTGCCAAGGAGCATTATATAGCGGAAGGGTTTACCGACTATCTGGCTAAACCCATTAACAGTCACGAGCTTGAAAAGATGATGATCAAATACCTGCCGGAAGATAAGATAATCACGCAGTAACCCCTGCCGGCTTACAGACCGACGATAAGTATTATGAGCAATACTACAGGCACGAAGAAGCGCATATAATTCTTAAGCCACTTCGGCATTGCAAGCCCCTTGCCGCTGTTGGCCTCTTCAATGAAGTTATCCCATCCCCAGCCATACCGTACGGTACAGAAAAGCACATATATTATCGCACCTATCGGAAGAAGGAGATTTGATACTATGAAATCTTCGAGGTCAAGAACACCGGTCCCTTCTCCGAGAGGCATGAATCCCGACCACACATTGAAGCCAAGGGCACATGGTATGGCAAGCAGGAACATGGCAATCCCGCATATAAGGCAGGCCTTCTTGCGATCAAGGCCGGTCAGCTCTATAAAATTGGCGATTATACCCTCATATACAGCAAAGGCCGTGGACAGAGCCGCAAAACTCATGAAGAGGAAGAAGAGTGTTCCCCACAGCCTTCCGAGTGTCATATTGGCAAATACATTGGGCATGGTGATGAACAGAAGCGAAGGTCCGGCATTGACATCTATTCCGAATGAGAAGCATGCGGGAAACATGATAAGCCCCGCCGTGATGGCAACCAGAGTATCAAGTATAGTAACATTGACGGATTCACCCAGGAGCCTTTGGTCCTTATTTATATAGCTTCCGAACACTGCCATACAGCCGATACCGATACTGAGAGTAAAGAAAGCCTGGTTAAGGGCCCCCATCAGTACCTTCCCAAATCCTATCTCCCGTGTCCTGTTAATATCCGGGAAAAGGAAGAACTTCAAGCCTTCACGGCTTCCGGGCATTGTAAATGAATTGACCGCAAGTACCAGCATGAGTATCAGAAGGGCAGCCATCATATATTTGGTGACCCGCTCGAGTCCACTCTGAAGACCGATTGCACATACAATGAAGCTTATGACGACAACTATCGCAAGATAGCCTATATTAACAGCAGGAGACGAGAGCATTGCGCCGAACTCACCTTCTATCATGTCAGGTGTTGCACCGTTAAAGTCACCGGTCAGGAACTTGACAAAATACCTTATTATCCAGCCGGCTACCACAGCATAATACATCATAAGGAGCATGCAGCCGACAGCACCGACGAAACCGTGGATATGCCACTTGCTTCCCTTGGGTTCAAGATCGTTATACATATGAACGGGTGCCTTCTGCGATGCACGTCCTATGGCGAATTCTATGGTCATGACCGGAATTCCGAACATGATGAGCATAATGAAATAAAGTATGAGGAAAACACCGCCTCCGTATTGCCCGGTCATATAGGGAAACTTCCATACATTTCCCAGACCTATAGCACAGCCTGCACTTAAAAGAATGAAGCCCATACGGCTTCCCAGCTTTTCTCTTGACCTGTCCATATACACCCTTCCTTTTGGAAAATTGATATCACTCTAGGATTATACCAACCCGCATGTACTATTACAATATAAACGCACTCAGATGTGTTATAATAATGATCAGAAGGAACTTCTCAACATTGTTGGGAATTTATCTTATAACGATAAGGAGGGATCGGCCGTGTCAGAAGCGTTAAATATAATAAAAGATCCGACATTAACCTACAGGCAGGAATTACTGGCCCTGGCCCGTCTGGGTGAGAGTACGGATGAGAGCCTGCGCTATTCGGATGAATATTATAAGGCAAAAGAGAATGCTGCATTATGTGATCTTAATGAAGGGGTCATGCCTTACAGACCGCGGTATATCTGCCCGGATTATGAGAAGCTGTTTTCGGACGGATGCGCTTTTCTTGAGCTCGATCCTCCGACTGACCTGCTGGAAGCAGTAAACGTTCTGGAGATATTCTACTGCCATGTTCCGTCGATTACCGGTTATCCGGTGTATCTGGGAAGGCTTGATGCACTCCTTGAACCCTTTGTTAGGAAGGAGGACAGAGCTTTTGCAAAAAAGGTGCTTGGCCTCTTCCTTCGAAATATTGACCGTGTTCAGACGGATTCCTTCGTGCATGCCGATATAGGGCCAAAGGACAGCCTTACGGGACGGATCCTCTTGGAGCTTACAGAGGAAATGCAGCTTGCCATTCCCAACATTACACTTCTGTATGATCCGGATGAGACGACGGATGATTTTGCCCTGGCATGTATTAAGTGTATGCTTAAAACCGCCAAGCCGTCATTTGCCAACCACCGCATGTTTGTTAAGGAGTGGGGAGAGCGATACGCGATAGCTTCCTGCTACAACGGCCTGTCGATCGGTGGAGGCGGGTTTACGCTTCCGAGGATGCGCCTGTATGAATGCTCTCTTGATGCGGGATCGGTGGATGATTTTATTGATAATGTTCTTCCCCGCTATATCGACCTGCAGCTTGAATATATGGACAAAAGAGTTAAGTTTATCGTGGAAGAATCAAGCTTTTTTAGGACCAACTTCCTGGTAACAGAAGGCTTCGTTAAGCAGGAGAACTTCACGGGTATGTTCGGGGTTGTAGGACTTGCAGAGTGCTGCAATCACCTGCTTGGGATAAGTGACAATAAGAAAGGTTTTGGAATGAATGATGAAGCGACTGCCCTGGGACGCCGTATCATGGATGCCATTAAGGACCGTGTCGATGAACATATCGCGCCCTATTGCGATGCTTATGGACATCATTACAGGCTGCATGCCCAGGTGGGAATCGATACGGATGGAATGGATGATTCGCCTGGCACACGTATTCCCATCGGTGCTGAACCGCCCATGCTTATGCAGCTTAAGGTAAATGAGCAGTTCCACCCGTATTTTCCTACCGGGACCGGAGATATATTCAAGTTCGAAGAAACCTATTTAAAAACACCGGATGCCATTCTTCCCATAATAAAGGGATCCATGGAGAGGGGCCTGCGCTATTTCTCGGGTTATCTTGAAAACAATGATGTGGTAAGAGTGACAGGTTATCTTGTGAAAAAGAGCGAGATCGAAAAGCTCAGACAGAAAAAACAGTCACTGAATCAGGTAACACTCTTTGGCATGGGCGCGCAGGATGGCGGACATGCCCTGGATCGGAGGGTTCAGCATCATGAAGAAAGCACCGGTCAATAAGATAATCCCTTTTTCCAATGTGGATGGACCCGGTAACCGTACGGCTGTGTTTTTTCAGGGCTGTTCCTTTAACTGTCTCTTCTGTCATAATCCGGAAACGATATACTTATGCAATAACTGCGGGGAGTGTGTTCCGGCATGTCCTGTCGGAGCGCTCAGGATAAACGGTGAAGGACAGACAGAATGGGATCAGGATACCTGCATTCAGTGTGATACCTGCATAAGAACCTGCCCGCATGATGCATCACCCAGGGTAAAATGGATGACTGTCCGGGAGATTATGAATGAGATCCGCAGGACAGAGCCGTATATCACAGGGATTACCGTTTCGGGCGGTGAATGTACCCTGCGGAATGAATTTCTCATTGATCTGTTTGGCGAAGTGAACGGCCTTGGTAAGACCTGCCTTATAGATTCAAACGGTTCGTTTGATTTTGAAAAGGATCCCCGTGTACTGTCGGTCTGCGAAGGTGTTATGCTTGACGTAAAGGCCGCAGGGTGCGCATGGCATGATAAGCTTACCGGCCATTCTGCAGATATGGTGCTTAAGAACCTTGATTACCTGCTGCATACAGGCAAGCTGTTTGAGGTCCGTACAGTGATCTTTCCGGGAATGGACAGGGAAAACGAGGAGACCGTGCGATATGTGGCCCGGCATATAGGAGACAGTTGTCCCTATAAGATCATCCGCTACCGCCCCTTCGGAGTCCGGGAAAAATACAGGCAGATGCTTGGAGAGGATGAAACTGATGAGATGTATGCAAAAAAGTATGCAGAGCTTGCTGTTAATGAAGGGGCAGTAAAAGCATATGTTGTATGATGCAGGGATTGGAGATATATGAAAGAGATAGAAAGATTAAAAGAAATAGTTGAGAAGTTAAGGAGCGAGAACGGTTGTCCCTGGGACAGGATACAGACCCATGGCAGCCTTAAGGCAGCGTGCATAGAAGAGGCCGCTGAGGTCATAAGCGGAATCAATATACTGGAAGAGAAGGGTAATCCGGACAACCTTAAGGAAGAACTGGGAGACCTTCTCCTGCAGGTTATGTTCCATGCCGTGATAGCAGAAGAGGAAGGGCTCTTTACATTTGATGACGTGGCAGCGACCATATCCGAGAAGATGATAAGAAGACACCCGCATGTCTTTAGCGGTGTCAATTATGCTTCCGATGAAGAGAGGCATAAGGCTTGGGAGGAGATCAAGAAAGCCGAGAAGGCCGGACGGGAATGGGAGGATGAATACTTAAGGAAGGCCTTCGAGGAAGCTGACGCCTTAATAGATACCGCCAGAGAGCGCAAGGGATTTAAATAGATGTGGGTATGACCGGAAGAGTAACGAAACGGGTCAGGAGATGTTTCTCCTGACTTTTTTATTTTTTTGAGATAAGTTATTGACTCGTACAATATTATATGCTATATAATATTATGCAAGCAATGATAACGAAAGGAGTATAATATGACTTACCAGTTAACAGCACCATTACTTGACGCCTGTGTGCTGGGTATAGTAAGGACAGAGGATTCTTACGGTTATACGCTTACCCAGAAGGTCCGCCAGGTGGTGGATATATCCGAATCCACCTTATATCCGGTTCTGAGGCGGCTTCAGAAATCGGGATATCTGACAACATATGATGCGCCCTTCCAGGGAAGAAACAGGAGATACTATGCGATCACAGGCGAAGGCAGGGATATTCTTAAGTTCTATGCCAATGAATGGAATGAATACAAGTCAAAGATCGATGAACTCATCGAGGGAAGCGGCGGAGAGGTTACGGAAGCAGGCGGCGATGCGCTCCCGGCCCTTGAAGATAAGGAGGGAGGCAGCGATGAATAAGGAAGCATTTTTAAAAGAACTTGAAAAGAGGCTTCGGTATATCCCGGCAGAAGACAGGCAGGATGCCATTGAATACTACGAAGAGTATATAGCGGATATGGGGCTTGCCGAAGGAGATGATATTGTAAGCAAGCTTGGCACTCCCAAAGATGTGGCTAAGAACATCCTTATGGATTGCAAGGAAAAGCATATTGATGAGGCAGTAGAGCAGAAGACGGTAAAGAGCAGGGCTACGGTCGTGTGGCTGTCTATACTCGGTGTTCTGTCATTACCGGTATCGCTGCCCATTGCCATCGCACTGATTGCTGTAGTCCTGGCGCTCAGCATAGCGGCATTGGCTGTAGTATTATCCCTTATCATAGCGGCGGCAGCGGTTGCCGTTGGGGGTGTTGCGGCAATTTTCTGGGGATTCTTTGTTCCGGGTATCGGACAGAAGCTCTTTACCATAGGTACCGGCCTTGCACTCACCGGAACAGCGGTCCTTGTAGGATTCCTTGCGGCTGCGATTATAAAGGGTATCAGGAGATCTATATTCAGAAAGAAGAAAGAGGAGGACAGGTAAGATGAGCAGATCTAAGATAGCGGCATTGATAGTTGCAGCCGTAATGGTGGTTTCAGGTGTGAGCATGCTGATATTGGGACTTACAGTGGGGGCAGCTCCGGTAGTAAGCATAGGAAATAAGGATACCGTCAAGAAGGGCGGAAGTACGATGGAGTCGGGAAATATTGACCTGGATGATTTTGATTCGGTCAGGATAGATGTTTCTTCGGTTGATACGATAATTGAGAAGGGTGACGGATACAGTCTTGAGTATATGGCATACAATGATTCGGTTCCGGAAACTGAGGTAAAGAACGGACATCTGACCATAACGCAGCCGGGGAGGAATGCATTCTTCATGTTCGATTTCAGGTTTTTTGGCAACGATCAGAGACCATACTATAAGCTGACAGTTCCCGACGACTGTAAGAAACTTGACATCAACCTGGAGTCATCTTCGGGTGACTTTACTTCGGAGGGCGTAAATATCAGCGGTAAGCTGGATTTATCCTCAGGAGATGTGCGCATAAGCGATTCGGAGGGCAAGGAGCTTGAACTTAAGGCATCATCGGGATCGACAGACCTTGAGAAGGTTGCCTTAAAGAAGCTTAAGGTACACGTTTCATCAGGAAGTGTGAGCGTATATGACAGCAGGATCGATGATATATCAGCTGATTTGTCGAGCGGATCAACGAAGCTTGAGGATGTGGAAGTGAAGAATGCCGATCTTGAATCTTCATCGGGTGATATCACGCTTAATTTACTGGGAAAAGAAGATGATTATTCATTTGATATTGACACGTCATCGGGAGATATTAAGATAGGAGATAAGAAGCTTGATGACCATTATGAGACCGACGGCAATAAGTCAGGATCTATAAAGGCAGACGTATCAAGCGGAGATGTAACGATCGATTTTAAATAAACGATGGGGTGATTCATGGACAGGAGACCAGGAACAGGTGCATTTTTGATCATGCTTTTGATAACCGGTTCGGTGCTGGCATCGGGCTGCCGGAGTGAAGAAGACACAGGCACGACGGATGTGGTGGAGGCTCCTGTAATTGCAGAAGATCAGGCTCATAAGCTGTCGCAGATATCCGTTGTACCCAAGGAGAGTGAGCCGGAACTTCTGCCCATGGAGAAATACGATGAATATCTTAAGATCAATCCCTATGTATCGGGATGGTTAAGGATAGACGATACCGTAATAGACGCTCCGGTCGTTTACACACCCCAGGATCAGAATTACTTTCTGCATAAGGCGCTTGACGGGACCGATGAATCCAAGGGAACCTTCTTTATCGCCAACAACTGGGGAGACGTGATGAACCAGACCCTGATATACGGTCATAATATGAAGGACGGGACGGCCTTCGGATCTCTCTTGAAGTTCGCCGATGAATCTTACGGCAGGAAGCATCATGTACTGCACTTTGATACCCTGTACGAAGAGCGGGAGTACGAGCTATACGGAGTATTCTATTCACAGATAGATGTGGAAGACCTTGAAACGGATGAAGACAGGGCCGAGCGAGAACAGGCGGTTGAAGATAAGACCATGGCAAGGCTAAGCAGAGAAGGAGAAGAAGTAAGCGAGGAGGATCTGACACTTGAAGACCTTGAGCTCTACGGAGTATCTGCGGGAGATCTTGATATCTACCGTCAGGAGAAGGATGAGGACAACGGGCGTTTCAGATATTATTTCTACACCGATCTGAGGAAGAAGGACGACTTCTTCTACTTCGCGGACAGTGTTAAGGAAAGGGCTCTTTATGATATGGGTATAGAGGCCGAATGGGGCGATGAATTCCTGACCCTGTCGACCTGCTCCTACCAGGTTAAGAACGGCAGGTTCGTAGTGGTGGGAATAAGGAAGGCTGCGGAATGATTTTTAATCATTTTTTAATAATAGATAAAAGATTAATTAATTTTACGATGGTATATTTTACTCATCAAGGAGGTAAATGACCATGTTGACACTGATAATAACAATAATGTTCTTTCTGGTATTCGGAAGGTTACTGCTTTTTGCTATAAAGGTAGGATGGAGTATTTTTAAGATAGCGGCATTTCTGATCTTTCTGCCCGCACTGGTTCTTATGATGATATTCGGCGGACTTATATATCTTGCGATCCCCATACTTATCATAGCCGGTATAGCGGGACTTGCTGCACATGCCTGCTGAGGACAGTGAGCATAAGAGCCACCATCATATTACAGATGGTGGCTCTTTTTACGGTTTTTGTGGTATATTTATATGGTATACAGAACTGATCAAAGGAGGAGATCATGGGCAGGGCATCGACCAAGGAAAACAAATCAATATATCAGACAGCAAGGGAAGAGCTTAAGCTCACCCGCGAGAAGGCAAGTGAAAAGATAGGTTTCATGTCGGCGGAACGTATCGAGAAGATAGAGAATGCGAGAGTGAACATACAGCCTGAAGATGTAATGGCGCTTGCCCAGTGCTATAAGGCACCAAAGCTGTGCAATTATTACTGCTCCAATGAATGTCCCATAGGCAGGAAGTACGTTCCTGAGGTTCAGGCGAAGGATCTTGCACAGATAGCCATAGAGACACTTAATTCACTTAATAAGATAAACCGAGATAAGGACCGCCTTCTTGAGATCATAGAAGACGGAAGGGTTTCTGATGATGAGATATCTGATTTTGCCTCTATCAAGAAGACTCTTGATAAGATAGCTTTATCGGTGGATACCCTCCAGCTGTGGGTGGACCAGGCAATAGCCGACGGTAATCTTGATAAGTCGGTATTCGAAGACTGACCGCTAGACCTTTTTTAACAGCAGTTCAGTTACGAAGCCGTTATCGTTGTAGTAATCGAGCCCGCCGCCCTGTTTATCCATATACCATTTCACATTGTAAAGACCCAGGCCGTAGCCTTCGGAGGAAGCGTTGGAACCCCTGTAATATTTCTCCGTAAGCAGCGGCAGTTCATCTTCCCCGGCTCCGGGGCCATAGTCTCGTATGGTTATCTTTATGAAGCGTCCGTAAGTACCGTCATCCATAAGTATGTCGTTTAATTCCGCAAAGCTTACATGGATATCGGTTCCGGCGTACTTATAGGAATTCCCCACTATGTTATCGATGACCTGCTCCATACGGAGGGGGTCCATATATAAGAGACAGGCCGGTATATGGTTCTCAAGGATGATATTCCCGTAATCCTTAAGCTTGCCGAAATAGTCCTCTATGATACGTGAATCCGCTTCGATGGTATTGACATCGGGTTCTTCGAGATCGCTTATGGTGGAGCGGATCACATTGCCCATCAGGGAACTTATCGTGTCTGCCTTGGATGATATGATACCGATCTTGTCAAGAATATCATCCGTATCATCAGTGTCCGAATTATCGGACATATTCTTTTCTGTGATGTTCGCATCCTGCATCCTCTTAAGCTTGAGTTCAAGAACCTCGCAGGTAGCCCTGATGACAGCGGCCGGAGTCTTGATATCGTGACTTAACTTGGTAACGATCTCCTTCCGTGCCATTTCGGAATCCATCTCCCGTTTTCTGGCTTCCTTAAGGGTCAGCCTCATGATATCGAAGGCCTCGGAAAAGTTGCCGAAGAGGCCGTGCCCGTGCCTGGGAAGAGGGACGTCAAGGTTACCTCCGGCGATCTGTTCGGAAAAGGCCGTGAGTTCATCCACAGGCCTTATAAGATTCAGATAAACGATCAGGATAAGGATATAACCGCACAAAAGGACACCGATCCACAGGCTGTAAGAGGTGACCATGAAATATCTTTTGGCCCGCTCATGGGTATCCTGTGAATCCGCCCAGGCGACCTTGCCTATATAATCTCCGTCCGGAGCAAAGTCAAGAACGAGGGCACCCTTTTTATAAAGCTCGGCAAGTTCAGGATCCTGTATCTCTTTTGCAAGGATTATCCGGCAATCGTATTTTTCCTCTATTTCTTCTTCGGGAAGGCCTGCACTGTAATCATCGCATATTTTGTACAGCAGATCGTTGTAGTAGGATATGTCCCTGTCGGTATTATCAAACTGCCTGCCGCGGAGGCAAAACCCCCCTATAACGGCAAGCATGATCGCGGTATATATGATAAAAATCCGTCTTATCTGTTTCATGTTATTATGGTTACTTTAACTCAAGATAGTAACCGGTTCCCCATACTGTCTTTATAAGCTTTGGTTCGTTCGGTTCTTCCTCGAGTTTCTCGCGAAGTTTTCGAATATGTACATTAAGGGTGGAATCACTGAAAAAGGCATCGCCCCACACTTCGTCGAACAATACCTCTTTTTTCACTATTGAATTCTTATGCCGGTAGAGACAGTCAAGAAGGGCGTACTCCTTGGCCTTAAGAGAAATGGGACTGCCGTTTAATACAACTGACATGGTGGCAGGGTCCATCCTGAAACGGGTGTCTGCATCCCCGTTGGCAGTGCCGCCGGCAAAAGCAGCTGCGGTATCCGCCGCAGAACCGGCTGACTTTATCTGTTCATATCTCTTAAGGTTTACCTTGACCTTGGCAAGAAGGACGGAGAGGCTGTAAGGCTTCTTGACATAGTCATCCCCTCCGATGCTTAAGGCAACAAGAACGTCATCATCACTCTGCCTTGCACTTATAAAGAGGATGGGGAGCTGCAAGTCCTTTCGGATCTTTTTGCATACATCAAAGCCTGAGCCGTCTCCAAGATTAATATCAAGGAGGATAAGGTCAGCGGAATTGTCTTCAAAAAATCTGTAGCAGTCGGCCGCAGAACATACGTATTCCGTGCTCACATCAAACATGCGGAAGTATTCCGCAGTCATCTTCGCAAGCTCTTCTTCATCATCGATAATAAGGCAGTTATAGTGCATGTGAAACCTCCTTTCCCTGTATTATACCATAAGTGAAACAGGTGATGGTTCCCTTGTTTTACTCCTCGGTGATCATCTTAACGGGTTCGAGGCCCTTTATCCTTCTCCCCATAAGGGTTGAAGTAAGTATCGCCACACCTATGATGAGGAAGGCGGCCAGAATATAGGAAGAGGGCCTTATCCTTAAGAGGGCATCCCTGAAGCCGAATATGGCAAATATCGCAGTCATCGCGCTTGCGACAGCCATGGGGGAGAGAAGGAGGCCGGTGAATACGCCTATGACAATAGAGGGGAGGTTGGAGAGTACCGTCTGTAATATAAGCTGCCCCGAAGTATAGCCAAGAGCCTTGCTCACGCCCATGTCCCTCCAGCTTCTGGTGATGTGGGTCCTTATGATAAGAGATTCCACGAAGGCTACTATAATGATGGTCAAGGAGGCGATCAGCAGGGCCACGGCCTTGAGACCTGTGGTGATCATGCCAATGGTACTCTTGATGCTTTCGGCGACATTGGACAGTTCAATATCCGGATAGGCATCCCTTAACTCTCTTTCAAAATCGTCAAATGATCTTCCTCTCTTAAGATCGATATTTATATTGGCATCGATGTCGCCTAAATTCATCATTTTGTTCATCCCGTCCATGGTCATAAAGGCCATCATACCCATATTGTTCATGGTCTGACAGAGACCGCAGACGATGTACGATTCTTCGGCTCTTTTATTCTTGATCGTAACTGCATCTCCGACCTTAACGTTAAGCCTTGAAGCGGCATTTGTTGCAAACATGACTTCGTTGGGGTGCATGGGCCACCTGCCTTCCACAAGTCCGCCGCCCTTGATGTATGAGGTGTCGGAGAAGGCTCTTGTCGTAAGTGACTGCATGTTCTTGCCGTTGTAGAAGTTAAGGCTTATCCAGACATCCCTGTAGACGGTCGAAACCGTACTCATGGATGCGATGTTCTCAGCCATTGCGGTATCCCCCGTAACAATGGCATCGGACATGATGAAGCCGCCCATATTGATTATGCCCTGCCCGTCCCTGCCGTAAGAATCAACCATTCCGAATCCTACCATGGTCGAGATGGTAAGAAGGATCATGATAAAGATGATACCGATCTGGCTCTTAAATCTTCCGAATGTCTCCTTAAGGGACAGGGTGATGGCCACGGGAAGCGAAGTCTTATCGAAGGCGAAGAAATTCCGCTTATAGTTGTGGGCATTGATTCCGCCGCGGAGGGCATCAAGGACGCTTATCCTGTTGTATTCCCTTCCGATAACGAAAGTAAGCAGGGTGATGATAAGGCATATGCCGATCACGACCGATACGCAGATAACGGGATTGACCGGCTGGTTCCAGCTAAGCCCCAGGGTGATAAGTATTATCACCTTAAGCTTGTCGATAAGGGCCGTTCCTTCCAGAACTCCGCAGAATGAACCGGCCGCCGCAACGATCACAAGCTGGAATAAGAGGATGAGGACAAGCTCCTTAACGGTATAACCCGACGCTTCCATGATGGCAGTGTTCTTTAAGTTGGTCATGATGAAATTCTTGACGCTGAAGTTTATGATAACGACTGCTATTATAAAGATTATCAGGGCAAATACAAGAACAAGCGCTATGAAGATAAAGGGAAGGATCATCGAAGCCGTCTTCATAAGTTCGAAGGGAAGGACGTTCATCCCGCCCGGTTCGTATTCCGGATGTGCGGCCTTATAATCCGTTGACCAGTCGATATATTCATTGCCGATATCGTCACAGAGGGCGATCGTGTCTATATGCTTCTTCCTTGCAGTGTTTGTGATGTCTACCTTGATATGGCTGCCTTCGGATATGGTAGCGGAGTTCTCAAAGAGGATATCATCATACATTTTGTCAGACACGAAAACGAGGTATGTACCCATGTTCACCGGAGAACAGTAGAGGGTGTCTTCATTGAAGCCTGAGACCTTAAGATCATAAGTGTTATCACCGATCTTAAGCTGCAGGGTGTCGCCTATGCTGTATGAGGTTGACAGGGAAACGGGTATGACGGCTTCATTGCCGTAAAGCCCCTTTGTATCCGTGCTGATCGTTTGAAGCTTTCGCTCATCTTCGTAGGAACAGATATGGAAGGGGTATTCTGTCCATGCCTTTTCACCCTTTTTTCTGTACTTTCCTGAGGCATTTAAGTATCTGCTTGATTCACTGTCGCCAAGATATACCTGGCCGCGGATGATCTCCTTTACCTTTTCCTCGGAGGTTTCATCGCCCGAGAAGAGGATCAGGATATCTGCACCGTTGATGGTTTCCTTCGCTGTGTCTATGACTCTTGCGGTACCTGCAAGGAAGGTGATGCTTATGAAGATGAGAAGAGAGGCGATAGCGGTAAGAACGAAAAAGGTGATCATATCGCCCTTCTGCTTGCGCATATTGTTGCCTGCAATGAATAAATATTTGTACATCCTACCACCCCATATCCTGAAGGAAGTTCTTAAGCTTAATGTGGCGTTCCCTTGCCCTTTCAAGGTTTTCGTTGCCTTCATTCCTGTAATCACCAAGATAGGGACCAAGCCTTATCTCGGATCCGATAACGCCGTCCGCAAGGTATATGATCCTGCTCCCACGCTCGGCTGCAGCCAGGGTATGTGTGACCATGACAATACTCTGGCCTTCTCTGTTAAGGTCAGACAAGATATTCAGCACATTCTCGGTGTTCTGGGAGTTAAGAGCTCCTGTCGGCTCGTCGGCGAAGAGGACCTCGGGGCTGTTTATGACACCTCTTACAACAGCGACCCTCTGCTGCTGGCCGCCGGACATCTGGGAAGGGAATTTGTTAAAGTCATCCTCACCGATCTCCACACGCTCAAGAAGTGATTTGGCCTTCTGAGCCAGGGCCTTGCGGTCCTTATTCTTAAGGAGGCCGCACACCATGATATTGTCAAGGGCACTCATGCTGTCGTTTAAGTAATTCTGCTGGAAGACAAAGCCCACATGGTTCCTGCGGAAAACGGCCAGCTTATCGTTATTGAACTTGGATATCTCGGTCACTTCCACATCGGGATCCTCACCGGTATAGTAGGTGATCGTTCCTATCGTGGGTCTGTCCATGCCGGAGAGGGCATAGAGGAGGGTACTCTTGCCGGAGCCCGAGTTGCCCATTATGACCGTAAAATCACCCTTATATACCGAAAGGTTCAGGTTTTTAAGTACATGCTGCTGGACCGTGCCGTTTGAAAATGTTTTTGACAGGTCAGCTGCCTTTAAGATCACTCTTTTTTCGTTCATCTCCATCTCCGTAACACATGTAATTTATTCGGCTTTTTCCAGGCGGACATTCATTCCGTCGATAAGTTCCTGTGTGTCATTCCAGATAGCGGTATCACCCTCGCCAAGCCCGGATATGACCTCTACATTGTCATCATTCCTGACACCGATCTCAACCGGCATCCTGACAGCCTTGCCGTCTCTTAATATGAACACGAAGCAGCCTTCCTCCTCTTCGCAGAGGGCATCCGCAGGAACGGTCAGTACATTGTTTAGGGCAGCGGTGCTTATGAAGGCCTTAGCCTCAAGACCTAAGATAATATCCTCATCGGGAGAATCAAGCTTAACCTCCACACCTACATTTGACGAATCGGATGAGCCGCGTCCCGTCATGCGGTCTATCCTTGAGACCTTGCCCGTGTAGGATTTGCTTCTTATATTGACGGTTGCATCCTGACCTTCACTTATGCTGTCGATGTCATATTTGTTCACATTGAATTTTACCGCGATATCATCGGTTGATTCAAGGGTAAGAAGCTTAAGTCCTGTCTGGACGCGCAGGTCTTCGGCGGTATCGATCGAAGTGATGATACCGTCAAAGTCAGCCCTTATCCCGTCCTTGGCATCTTCAAGATCTTTTATTATATCGCTGTCCGATAATTCATAGGAAGTCTTCTCAAGTTCCAGGGCAGCCCTGTCATCCTCGGTCATAAGGGATGTATAAGAGCTGTTTTTCTGGCTGACCATCTCTGCCCGAAGCTGCTTGCAGTCGGCAAGCTTAACACTGTATTCACTCTTAAGCTGCTGCATGCTTAATATCTGCGAATTGTAATTCTGCTCGTATGCATTATACTGTATATCCTTCTGGATCTTCTCGGAATCATCACAGAGTATGTCATCCGGATCATCCGAAGAGCTGTTTTCGGTGCTGTCTATAAGGGCTACCTGAAGTCTTGTTCCTTCGTCTGCAAGGGCTGCCTTGGCGGATACTATCTGTGCATCAAGCCGGTCGATCTCGGCCTGATACATTGCTATATCATCATCAAGTGATGCAAGGTTTGAGGAGGCCTGTGAATACATACCTGCCATACGCCTGTCTGCAGCCAGCCTTCCGTTTACCCCTTCAATCCTTGAGTCGGCATTGGCTCTTGCAAGTTCGAGCTTAAGGTCCAGATCTTCTTCGTCATAGCTTATAAGAAGATCCCCCTTCTTTACATAGTCACCTTCACGTACATATATCCTGCCGATCCTCGAATCTACCCTTGAGTAGTATTCTCTGGTGGTGTTTGATACTATATTTCCGTTGAGCTCGGTGTATTTTGACAGATCTCCCGCTGTCACTCTTGCGCTTTTGACCTTCATGGAAGTTCCGGCATTTACCGAAAAGGTACCGGCCACTATTGCCACGACCACTATACCGCTCAGGATCGCTATTTTTTTCTTATCCTTTAACAGTTCCATAATTTCCTCCCTATGCAATGAACAAGACGGATTTTTATCTTACGATAAGAGCTTAAACGATTTCGCAGGATAAGTCTTAAGCTGTATCTTATTAAATCCTTAAATGTTTCTTAAATATTCCGATCTGCCGTAAAGATGCAAAAATAACCGAATTGTAGTATCCTGTAATATATGGAACAGATAATACTTACGATAATAATGCTGGTTTTGCTTCTTATCATAAGCAGAACCTTTACCAGGGCTCCTTTTGCGTATGGGAATATAATACTGATGGGATGTGTCATCTATATCGTGGCTCTTCTCCTTGACGATTCATATGAGCTACCGGTCCGTGTACTTACCGTTCCCTTATGCCTGCTGAGCCTTTTTATATGCATCAGCAATGTGGTCCTTCTTATGAGAGAAGGTTTCAGGCTGCATAATTTTCTCGGATTTATCTTCCTTGGGACCTATCTTGCCGCCATAAATATACTGTGGTATCACTTCGAAGCCGCACCTGCCATCCTTACTCCTTTTGTGAAGTTCATAAGGCTGTTCATATGTTATCTGGAGAGCACCATACTGGCCATCTGGATGATGGGATTTGCCGTGCTGCAGGTAAAACCCGAATATGATAAGGACTACGTGATCATCCTGGGATGTTCGATAAGCAAAAAGGGTAAGCTCCGCCCCCTTATCAAGGGCAGGGTGAACAGGGCTATACATTTTGTATGGGAGCAGGAGTGGAATGAGGAGAAGACAGCTTATTATGTCCCGTCAGGAGGACAGGGCAGCGATGAACCCATGAGTGAGGGCTCCGCAATGGAACTGTATCTGTTAAGCCACGGAGCCGAGGAAGAAGAAGTATTACCGGAGAAGAGGTCAAGAAATACAAGGGAGAATATCGCCTTCTCCAAAAAGATAATAGAAGATAAGAAGAAGGATGCAAAAGTCGCTATCGTAACCAATAACTATCACGTCTTAAGAAGCGGAATGATAGCAAGGTCGGAAAAAGTAAATGCACAGATGATAGGAAGCACAACGAAATGGTATTTCTGGCCCAATGCTTTTTTCCGTGAGACAGTCGCCATCCTTATGATGCATATATGGGTACATATTGCGGCCGCTGTGGCGTGTGCGCTCCTTTTGTTTATTCTGTAAGAATTTACTTAATAATGCTATCCGGGAAGGCTTTTCGGAACGATACACTCATGGTAAAAATCCTTTCCGGAAGATATAATTATATTGATACTATAAAGAAACAAAGGAAACAGGAAATAAGGCGTATGGAAGAAAAATCGATATTTCGCAAAAAAAGCCTGGAGCGGGTATCCTCTCCCGAACAGCTTAATGATTATATCAAGGTGACCACACCTTCCGTGTGGGTGATCCTTGCCGCGATGCTTATTCTCATCGCCGGTACGTTGTTCTGGGCAGTGTTTGGAAAGATACAGGTAAACACCGACACGGGAGTAAAGGAAGTAGCACCGATATACTATGTCATCAGGTAAGAATGTGAAAATAAAACAACCGGTAACAAATGGTGTGGCGAAGGTCCCCGTGGTAATGCAGATGGAAGCTCTTGAGTGCGGGGCAGCTAGCCTTACCATGGTCATGGCTTATTACGGTAAGTGGGTTCCCTTAGAGAAGGTCCGGGAGGACTGTGATGTCTCGCGCGACGGAGCCAAGGCAGGTAACATTGCAAGGGCAGCGAGGACATATGGTTTTGAAGCTAAGGGCTATCGCTATGAACCCGAACAGCTTAAGGCCAATGCAAGCTTTCCGTGCATCATTCACTGGGAATTCAACCATTTTGTGGTCCTGTGCGGCTTCAGGAGGGGGAAGGTATATATCAACGATCCCGCAAGGGGCGATGTTGTGATCACGGAGGAGGAGTTCGATAAGGCTTTTACGGGTGTTACCGTAATCATCACTCCGAGTGAAGGATACAGCCCTTCGGGAAGTCCCAAGAGTATGCTTGCATTTGCAAAAAAGCGAATGGAAGGGACCGGATCGGCAGCGGCGTTTGTTGCGATAACTACGGCTGTCACATCCATATGCGCTATCGCGGCTGCGGGATTTTCAAGGTTTTTCATGGATGAGCTGCTAGGCGGCAGGAATCCCGGCCTTACCGGGTTCTTTATGTCTGCCCTGATCATCCTTACCATAGTACAGATCGCGGCAGCCTGGATCACCGCACTCTACTCAACGCGTATAAGCGGTAAGTTTGCAGCAGTCGGAAATGCAACGTATTTCTGGCATGTCCTGCAGCTTCCCATGAGGTTCTTCTCGCAGCGCATGGCAGGTGATATCGAACAGAGGCGTCTTGCGAATGCGAATATAGCCAATCTGCTTGTCAATACATTTGCTCCCCTTGTGATAAACACAGCGATGCTGATCTTCTATCTGGGTGTAATGCTCTCGTATTCTGCTGTCATGACGGCCATAGGTCTAGGTGCCATCGCCATAAACGTATTTATTGCCTACTGCGTCAGTGTAAAGAGGGTGAACATAACCCGTGTTATGATGCGTGATGAGAGTAAGCTCTATTCGGAGACGGTTTCCGGAATAGAGATGATAGAGATGATTAAGTCAAGCGGAGCGGAGAACGGATTCTTTAACAAGTGGTCGGGGCTCGAGGCAAGTGTTAACAGCCAGCGCGTACGATTTGCGGGAATAGATGCACGACTCGGCAGAGTACCTGCGATCGTCATGGAGCTTGTTAATGATATTGTTCTTCTTATTGGAGTGTATCTGATCTTAAAGGGAGAGTTCACGTCAGGTATGGTACTCGCATTTCAGGGGTTCCTTGCCCGGCTCCTTCTGCCCGCCCAGTCGCTCATCACAGCCGGGCAGAGTCTCCAGGAAATGCGCACCCAGATGGAGAGGATCGATGATGTCATGGAGTATCCCGGTGATCCGATACCTGAACCTTCCGGGGAGGATAAGGAGGAGAGATCATCCGCAGGAAAGCTCTCGGGCAGTCTTGAACTTAGGAATGTGACCTTCGGGTACTCGAAGCTGTCGCCGCCTCTTATCGAGAACTTTTCAATGACCCTGTCTCCCGGAAAGAGCGTTGCCTTTGTCGGTGGGAGCGGCTGTGGCAAGAGCACGCTCTCCCGTCTGATATCGGGACTCTACTCTCCGTGGTCGGGGGAGATATTGTTCGACGGAAAACCGATCACAGAGATAGACCGCGAGCTGTTTACAAGTTCAGTAGCCGTTGTCAATCAGGATATCATCCTGTTTGAGGACACGATCGCAAACAATATCAAGATGTGGGACAGCTCCATCGAAGATTTTGAGATGATACTTGCGGCCAGGGATGCGCAGATACACGAAGATATCATGAAAAGAGACGGAGGATACTCATACAGGCTTCGTGACGGCGGTCTTGATCTGTCC
Source organism: Lachnospiraceae bacterium (assembly GCA_024690425.1). The sequence continues at coordinate 72,133 of JAILCT010000258.1, forward strand.
GGGGGACAGAGACAGAGGCTTGAGATAGCCCGTGTTCTTGCACAGGACCCGACGATCGTGATAATGGATGAGGCAACAAGCGCGCTTGATGCACAGACTGAATATGATGTCGTTTCTTCGATAAAGGAGCGAGGCGTCACGACGATCGTCGTGGCACACAGGCTGTCAACGATCAGGGACTGTGATGAGATAATCGTTCTTGATAACGGTAAGGTTATGGAGCGCGGGACACATGATGAACTGATGGCATTGTCCGGGCTTTATGAGAAGCTTGTGACCAATGAGTGATAAATGCAGGAGATAAGATGCCGGGCTGGTTTGAGGAGCAGATAAGCTTAAGAAAACAAAATGATACTGAAGCATTTGAGGATTCGTGCCTTAAGATCGCAGGCTCGGTCATGGGGCAGAGTATGTCTGCCGCCCTGCGCAGTGAACGTGAGCAGGCAACGGATGCCATCGGATCGATCCTTAAATACTATCGCGTAAAGATCAGGGAGGTACCCGATAAGCTTGAATCTATCGAGGACGTCCTTGAGTATCTTCTTCGCCCGTACGGGATCATGACAAGAGAAGTGGAGCTTTCTGAAGGCTGGAGGAAGAATGCTTCGGGTGCAATGCTGACAACCTTTGCAGACAGCGGTAAACCCGTGGCACTCATTCCGGTTGGCGCACGAGGATATAAATATGCCGATCCGGTAAGCGGAAAGATAACAGCTGTCACAGCATCCGAGGAAAAGCTCTTTTCCAAAGAGGCATTCGCATTCTACAAGGCTTTCCCCACAAGGTCAATGACGATGAGGGACCTGTATGGATACATATTTGCCAACCTTGACAGGAGCGGACTTGCAGGATACTTCGGTTTTGCCCTTATAGCCGTTATCGTGGGAATGCTGGTACCCTGGATAAACAGGATGCTGTTTTCGGATATTGTGGCCATGAAGAACATGTCGGCACTTGCTGCGATCGCTGTGTTCCTGATATGTGCATCCCTTTCCGGTATGCTGTTTAAAACGATACAGGAGCTGTTTCTGCACAGGCTGACGCAGAAGCTGAGCATTTCCGTAGAATCGGCAACGATGATGAGGATACTTACGCTCCCGAGTTCGTTCTTTACACAATATACACCCGGTGACCTTGCCAACCGCGTGAGCAACATGAGCTTTCTGGTATATGAGATACTGAACATGGTCATGACCTGCTTTACGACTGCTCTGTTTTCATTCATATATATACTCCAGATAAGATCGTTTGCGCCTGTGCTTGCCATACCTGCCTTTATCGTGGCAGCGCTTCAGCTGATAACACTGATAGCGGCTCTTGCCATAAGGTCACACATAAACAGAACACAGATGGAGCTTGCCGCAAAGGAAAGCGGTCTTTCGTATTCGCTCATAACGGGTATCGAGAAGATAAAGCTTGCAGGTGCACAGAAGAGAGCTTTCTCAAAATGGGCAAGAGCGTATGCGGCTCAGTCAAAGTATATGTACGATCCACCGATGTTCGTAAAGATATTTCCGGCAGTCATTACCGCGATATCGCTTACGGGTACGATGATAGTATACTATCTTGCGATAAGGACAGGTATTGATATCGGTCAGTATTATGCGTTCAACGCCGCATTTGCGATAGTGGACGGAGCATTCAGGACCCTCGTGCCCATGATAGAGCCTGCGGCACAGATAGCGCCGACATTCGAACTCCTGCGCCCGATCATAGAGGCAGAGCCCGAGATAGCTGAGGATAAGCCGGTCATAGAGAAGCTGTCCGGCGGTATAGAGCTGTCCAATATCACATTCCGCTACAGTGCGGATATGCCCCCGGTGCTTGATGATCTGAGTCTTAAGATCCGCCCGGGACAGTATGTTGCGATAACCGGTAAGACAGGATGCGGAAAAAGTACGCTTATGAGGATCATGCTCGGCTTTGAGAAGCCCCAGAAAGGAGCTGTTTATTACGACGGACATGACCTTAACAGGATAGATCTGAAATCGCTCCGCAGTAAGATAGGGACCGTAATGCAGAACGGATCGCTCTTTATGGGAGATATCTATTCGAATATTGTAATATCGGCACCTCAGCTTACACTTGACGATGCCTGGGAAGCTGCCGAGACAGCGGGGATCGCAGAGGATATCCGCCGGATGCCCATGAATATGTTTACGATCATAGGAGAAGGTGCGGGCGGTATATCGGGAGGCCAGAAGCAGCGCTTGATGATCGCAAGGGCCATAGCCCCGAAACCGAAGATACTGATGTTTGATGAGGCAACATCTGCCCTTGACAATATCACACAGAAGCAGGTATCCGATTCGCTTGACTCTCTTAAGTGTACGAGGATAGTCATAGCGCACCGGCTGTCAACAATTAAGAACTGTGACAGGATCATCGTGCTGGATGAAGGAAAGATAGTGGAAGATGGGTCATATGATGAGCTTATGGCAAGGAACGGCTTCTTCGCCGAACTTGTGGCGCGTCAGCAGGTCTCAACCTTAAGCTTGGCAGCGAGTGAGATCGTGTAACCGCATCTGATGCATCTGGGCGGGTTGCTGCCGATGACTTCGAAATCAACGAGATCTTCAGGATTATTCTTACAGCATACAGGGCAGTGATGCTTCTCTATACGGGCACCGCCTTCGAGATCCGTACCTTGTCCCATACCGCCGTTTATCTTATCAAGATCATTGTCTTCTAATTTTTTCATGATATATACCTCCCTGAAAAGTATATCCCATTATAACATACTTCGGCCGAAATATCGATATTTCGGCCGAAGTCATATATTGCTTTATATGATCACAGATCGTAGTATTCTGCAAACTCGGCGGGATGAGGCAGCCTTGATATACGCTCGCTTGCCTTTCTGTATCTGCCGACCAGCTGGTCAAGAAGCCTCTCGGGGAATACGCCGCCTGCTGTCAGGTAGTCGTGGTCAGCCTCGAGCGCATCCAGGGCTTCATCCAGCGATGAAGGAAGTCCTGACAGCTTAGCCTTCTCTTCATCCGAAAGTTCATACAGGTTAAAGTCATACGGACCCCAGCCTGCCTTGTGAGGATCTATCTTATTCTTGATACCGTTAAGACCTGCCATAAGGATAGCAGCGTAAGCATAGTACGGATTGCAGGTTGCATCGGGATTCCTCAGTTCGAAACGCTTGGTCTCTGGAGTCTTGGCATATGCAGGGATGCGGATGACAGCACTTCGGTTGGACATTGCATAACCGATCGTTACCGGAGCTTCGAATCCCGGAACAAGCCTCTTGTATGAATTGGTTGAAGGATTGGTTATAGCACACAATGAACGCGCGTGGGAGAGCAGTCCGCCCATAAACCAGTGGGCCTGCTTACTGAGCTGGGCATATCCTTTTGCATCATAGAACACGGGCTTGCCTTTTTTAAAGAGAAGCATATGCACATGCATTCCGTTACCGGCTTCGCCTGCTAAGGGCTTGGGCATAAAGGTTGCGGTACATCCATCCATTACGGCTTCGTTCTTTATGACATATTTTGCCGACATGGTATCATCGGCCAGCTTGAGCATATCACCCAGTTCAACCTCTATTTCCATCTGGCCGCTGCCGCCGACCTCGGGATGATGGTACTTAACATCGATACCCCATTCGTTCATGGCAAGGCACATGCGCGATCGGAGATCGTTCCTGATGTCCGTGGGAAGTGAATTATGATAACCGTTGCCGGGTTTTAACTGATAGCCGTTGTTATTCTCTTCGTAACCTGAGGCGAATCCTGCCTGAGGAGTGAATATCTCGGTAAACATGTTGTAATAGTCGGTGCTGTAATGAACGCTGTCGAAAATATAGAATTCATACTCGGGTCCGATCACCATCCTGTCGGCAACCCCGATCTCTTCCATATATTCAAGAGCCCGGATGGCGACATTTCTCGGATACTGATCGAAAGGTCTGTTGTCGGGAAGATCTATCACGCGTACATCCCCGATCATGGACAGGGTCGGAACATCGGCATAGCGATCGATAACGGCTGATTCAAGCACCGGGATGAACACCATATCGCTGTTCTCAACGGGTGCATAGCCGTAATTGGACCCGTCGAAGCCAATCCCGTGTTCCATGGTGCTCTCCGTAAGCCGTTCAGCCGGAATGCTCAGATGACGCCATCTGCCGTCAATGTCTGTCAGCTTAAAATCGACCATTCGGATTCCTTTGTCCTTAATTAGCTTCTGAATGTCTTTAAGTGTTTTTGCCATAAGAAACCTCCTCTTTAGATTTACTCCTATATCCATTGTATGACAAAATACCTGTTTTTACAATTTAAGCGGGAGATCTGTTCAGGAAGCTCTGTTCAGGAAGTGGAGTCCTTGAGCGCGCGTAAGAAGTCAGGCTTTACATCGCCGTGCCTTACAGGCAGCATCAGGATAAAGGCAAGAAGTGTGCATGCAGAGCCGTAGAAGCCTATGATCCCGTAACCGTAATGATTGATGAAAAGACTTGCGAGGGTAGGCGTTACGATCTGGGCGCCTGTGACCGCGGCATAGTAATAGCCCATATATTTACCCGATTCGGTATCTTTACCCAGTTCAAGGACCATGGGCCCTAAGTTTATCGCAAACAAAGGAAATCCCACGGCAGCTATGAAGAACCATATATACAGCATATCGGGATATTCGGGAGTTACCGTGCTTGCACCAAAGTACCCCGTGACACAGCATATCATACCGGCAAGGGAACTCTTTCTGCGGCCAAGCCTTGCGGTGATAAGGGCTGCGGGTATCATCATGAACATGCCCATCCCCACTTCTACAAGATAAGGGCCTGTCCAGGAAGCACTTTTTTTGAGGTGAGTGATCAGGAAGTTGGTATAGTGGGTATGAAAGCCGTTATACCCCATGTATATAAACAGGACGGAGCACAGTATGAATATGAGGCTCTTCTTTTCGTCGGCACTTAACACGGCAGGTGCAGAGTCGGTAACGTCAGTCTTCTCGTCTATGAGTCCGAGTTCCGAGTTTCTATCCTGTACATTCTTAACAAGGGCAGGTTCACGTACGACCATAAGATAGAGCAAAACTGCGATAAACATCCCAAGGATCACAAAGAGGATGCATCCTGAAAAGAGGGGGATATCACCCCGCTCCTTAATAAGATGGTGCCCTACTATACCAAACAGAACTCCGGCCATACCGGCCATAAGGTTTAAGACCGCATTGGCCCTGGTGCGCTGCGGGCGTATGAAGCAGTCAGTCACGATCGCTGCACTGGGAGCCCTGTGCAGGCTCATGAAAAATACTGTTACAAGAAGGAATATAAGGAAAGGGATGAAACTGACCGACTGGGTCAATATTTTCTGATCCTCCATGTTCATAAAGTACAGGCCCCCGATCCCTCCGACGGTTCCCAGAAGTATAAGCGGGGTACGCCGCCCCAGCTTACCCGTGATATGATCGGACAGGATCCCGAACAAGGGTAGAAATATAAGTGCGATCACATTATCGGCCGACATGATGACTGAATAAACCGTTGTTCCCAAATGGTAGTGCTTAGAAAGGATAAGCGGGATGATATAGTCGTACGCCTGCCAGAAAAGCGTAAGGGAAAAAAAGGGCAGTGAGACAAGAACCGCCCGTCCCCAGTTCATTTTCAGTTTGTCATTAGCTGTTGATCGAGTCTGCATTTCGTATAAATGATATCATATAATTAGAGTTGGTTATATTCATTTTCTATTCTTTTTTATATAATATAATTCATTGACCGGTTTGGATGGGGTATTTATGAAGCAGAGGACTGTAAATGAATATCTGCAGGACAGATATGGGAAGAAACTGTATAAGATAGCAATAAACGCAGGGCTTACATGTCCGAACAGGGATGGTACCCTGGGAAGCAGGGGCTGTATATTCTGTTCGGGAACCGGCTCAGGTGATTTTGCCGAAGATCCGTGTCTGTCCGTATCCGAACAGATTGAGAGAGGTAAGAGAAGGGTGCGGAATAAGCTCCCTAAGAAGGATTTCGGTTATATTGCCTACTTCCAGGCCTATACCAATACGTACGGACCTATGGAACGTCTTGAGGAATTGTATACAGAGGCGGCGATGCATAAGGATATTGAGCTTATCTCCATTGCCACAAGGCCTGATTGCCTGCAGGATGATGTGCTCGATCTTATCTTAAGGATAAACAGGATCAAGCCGGTATGGATAGAACTGGGCCTTCAGACGATCCACGAACGGACAGCCGAATATATGCGGAGAGGCTATACTCTTGATGTTTACGACGAAGCGGTTAAAAAGCTCAGGGATAGAGGTATTGAGACAATAGTTCATGTGATTCTGGGGCTGCCGGGTGAGTCGAGGCAGGACATGCTTGATACGGTAAAATACGTCGGAGACAGCGGTGTACAGGGTATAAAGCTTCAGCTGCTGCATGTCTTAAGGGGTACGGATCTTGCGGACGATTATCTGTCGGGGAAGTTTACATGCCTTGGCATGGAAGAGTACATAGACCTTATCCAAAAGGCGCTTGCCATCCTTCCCGAGGATATGGTCATACACAGGATGACGGGTGACGGGGATAAGAAGCTTCTTATAGCACCCGAGTGGAGTAAGGATAAGAAGCGGGTGCTGAACCTGCTGAATAAGGCATTATCGGGATAAAACATCTTGACAGTAAACATTGTGCGCAATATAATATTGCGAAAGAAATCAAAAAGTGAGGTAACTACATGTCACAGCAATATGAACAGCTTCTGCTGAAGAACCAGCTATGTTTTCCGCTTTATGCATGCGGAAGGAAGATAGTGGGTACTTATACACCATACTTAAAGCCCCTGGGACTTACCTATACCCAGTATATTGTACTGATGGTCCTCTGGGAGAAGGAGAGTGTGAACGTCGGCCAGTTGGGAGATATCCTGCATCTGGATGCAGGAACCCTGACGCCGCTTCTTAAGAGGCTCGAGAAGGAAGGATATGTCACGAGGGAGAGATCAAAGGAAGATGAACGAATAACGATCGTGACGATAACAAAAGAAGGGGATAGTCTTAAGGAAAAATGCAAAGATATCCCCGCAAAAATGGCATGTAAGAAATCACCTTTAAGTGCAGAGGAAGCAGGTGAGCTGTACAGGCTTCTTTACAAGTTTCTGGAATAAGAAGTACTGTTGACTGGGAAATACCAAGGGGAGAAAGGCAGAGGGGAATGTCAAAAGAAAAGAAGAGATCAGGCGTGTGGAAGATCCCGGTTTATCTGATAATCGCAATATTGCTTATAGCAGCCACGTATGTTGCAAGCGTGTTTCTTACATATTCAAGGATAGAGGACAACTTAACGCTTGAGCCGGCAGGAAACAGTACGGAAGCAGCATCCACAGGCAGGAAATATACCATCGTATCGTTTAATATCGGATTCGGTGCATATACTCCTGATTTCACCTTCTTTATGGATGAAGGTAAGGAGAGCAGGGCAAGATCTGAAGAGAGTGTGATAAACTGCGTTGCCGGTGCTGCTCAAACGGCACTTTCCTTTGAACCCGATATTGTTCTTTTCCAGGAGGTTGATACGGATTCGACCCGAAGCTTCCATGTGGAACAGAGGGAGATGATCGACGGGATCTTTGCCGAAAATGGCAGCTGGGATAATGTCTTTTCGCAGAACTATCATTCGGCATATCTTATGTATCCGTTGACAAAACCCCATGGGGCATCCAATTCGGGTATCCTTACAGAATCAAGGCTTGATATCACTTCGGCACTCAGAAGAAGCCTTCCCATAGCCACGGGATTCAAGAAGATCCTGGACCTTGACAGATGCTACAGTATTGCGAGGATTCCGACGGATGACGGTAAGGAGCTGGTTCTCATAAATCTGCACCTGTCTGCTTACGGAACCGACAAGGCTCAGGGAAATGCACAGCTTGAGATGCTCGTTGAAGATATGGAGAAAGAATATGCCAAGGGCAATTATGTAATATGCGGAGGCGATTTTAATCATGATTTTACAGGTGAGTCCAAGGAGTATTTCAATCCCGGAACGGATAAGACCTACACCTGGTGTGAAAAGTTTCCCGCCGACATACTGCCGGCGGGCTTCACAAGATGCATTGATTATTCTGGGGATGTCGTCCCCACGACCAGATATACGAACGAGCCCTATAATGAGAACAGCTTTACAGTCATACTTGACGGTTTTATAGTATCCGACAATGTATCGGTGCTGTCTGTTCAGAATGTCGATAAGGGCTTTGAATTCACCGACCATAATCCTGTCGTTATGGAGTTTGAGCTTGGTCAGGATGATTGAGCTTATACGTTAAAGCGGCCGGTTGTATCCTGAAGAGTGCCGATGCTTTCCATGACATCCCTGGTCTCATCGGATACATTTTCGCTTGATAAGGTGATATTCTGCATATTGCCGGAAATATCATGAACCGCATTGTTCAGCTCATCCTGAGCACTGGTTATGGTATCGATCACACGGCTTATCTCAACTACCGATGAATTAAGCTTGTCTGCGCCTGAGCCTAATTCCCTGCTTATATCGCTGTAATAATTCGCATCTTCCATATAATTGTTCGCAAGGGTTTCCAGATTATCGTAATCGGGAAGAACATTTTCGTTTAAGAATCTGATTATCTGCGCACTTACATCAGACAGACGTCTTATGTTGGCCATAACTTCGGAAATAAGTGTATTGACCTTATCTATCTCATTTCCTGTTGTAACGCTTAAGGAGTTTATCTCATCGGCAACTACCGCAAAGCCGCGTCCTGCATCTCCGGCCCTTGCTGCCTCTATTGATGCATTCAGCGCCAGAAGGTTGGTCTGGTTGGCTATACTCTGTATCGCATTGGCAACATCAACTATCTGCTCTATAACCTTGACGCCTTCAAGGGCAGTCTCAAGATCGTTTTTCGATCTGGTCGTTACTTCTACGGCATGATTCTTATTGTTGAGGATATCCGGTACTATAGCCTTAACCCTGTTTATTATCTCATCTGTCTTCTCACTCATCATCCTTGTGTCCTGTGCGAAGGAATCGGATGCTTCGGTTACTTCATTACAGATGGATTCGATGCTCTGTATGCTGTTGGTCTGTTCAATAATACCACCCTCGGTACGCTGCATGGCTGCATTGATCTCTGAAATGCTGTCATTGATACCGTTTATCTTATCGGAAGCCGACATCATTTTCTCACGTATGGTTTCGGATTCTGTCTTGGTCTTATGTATGGTATCTATAAAGCGTGTCTCAAGCTCGGATAACAGATACCGGATCTGTTCCACCTCGGAAGATGCCTTGACAGTGTTCCCGCTGCCTATGATCTTTTCGGTGATAAATGTCTTCATCTGTTCCATGGGAGCGAGCTGCTGTTTTATAAGGCCTGTCATAATGATTATGACTGCTATTATGGCAACAACGGCTATGATAACACTCAGTATTATCAGACTGTATATGCCGGCTGATACGTTTTTCTTAGGTGAAGCCAGGCCGAGCAGCCAATTGCAGCCTTCGATCCTTGATGTTACGAAATAATTGGGTTCACCATTATAATCTTTGGTCATAACCGCAGTACTGCCGGGATTACTTATCAGAGAGGATATACTGGGCATAACGCTTGATACGGCAACAGCCGTGTCTTCACCGGGAAGGAAATCGGGATTTTCATGTAAGACATAGTTGCCTGATGAATCGGCCAGGAAACCGTATTCGCCGGGATCGTAGGGTATGCTGTTGAGTATTCCTTCGATATATCCTAATGTATAATCCGCACCGAGCACGCCTGCAAGTTCTCCGTCCCTGTAAACAGGTGAAGCAATGGTTATACACATGCCGCCTATAAGGACATCCATATATGGATCGGTAACTATGGTTGTTCCCGCTGCCTTGGCGGCTTTATACCATCCCCTTGCCGTGGGATCATATCCTTCGGGGGGAAGGGCATTGGGATCGGTCTGTAAGAATTCCTTTTCTTCGGTTCCGTAATACAGATTAAGTAATTCATCTCTTCCGTCGGATTCGGCCGTGACTATCGACTGCATGTGATCATGGTCATAGTCCTCATCCGGAAGTGCCTTAAGTGAGGTGGCCGCAGCCGTATTAAGGCCGGTCTGAAGCTCTATCCAGCTGTTGATGGAGTTGGCATACTTATCTGCAGAGAACTGCAGCTCATTTTTAAGATGCTCGGTAAGATTCTTGCTTGATGTTCCGACGATTATTGACGTGGAAACGATCATTACGACCGCTACAATGATAATGACAGCTGCCGTGAGCTTTGCCTTGATGGTCCGTTTCATATAAGCCTCCTTTTCATCCTGCAACGATGATCATATTGATTTATATTGATTCAACCCGGTTTCTTCCGCCGGACTTGGCGGTGTACAGGGCTTTATCCATACGTCCGAATGTATCTTCAAACTTATCGGTTTCCTTAACTTCAGTGACGCCTATGGAGCAGGTGATCTTTTTTGAATCCAGAATGGATGTGCTTTCCACTTTTGATCTAACTTTTTCGGCCAATTCGACGGCGCCGTCAAGGGTTTTGTTATAACAGATCACAACGAATTCCTCGCCTCCCCAGCGGCCGATATCTATCTGTTCGTTTTCCAGGCAGGCAGTCACGATCCGGGCAAACCGCTTAAGTGCCTGGTCACCGGCGGCATGTCCGTATTCGTCATTGACCGACTTGAAGTAATCTATATCTATGATCATCATGGATACAGGCTCATTCTTTTCCTTGCATTCCTTAACAACGTTCTTGACGGCAGCTTCTATCTTGCCTCTGTTATATACGCCGGTCAGTGAATCCGTAAGGGCCATTTCGCTCAATTTTTTAAGGGATGTGAACATTGCTGTGGCTTCCTCGTGGATGTTCTGTACCATAAATACATATCTGTAATCATCGGGATTACCGGTCTCGACACGTGAAAAGATCAGCTTGACCCATATATATGTGCCCTCAAGGTTCTGCATCAGGCAGTCAAAGCTTGACGTACGTCCCGGAGTGAACATCTTCTTAAGATATTCGGGATCGGACCGCTCCATAAAGAGGGCCTGATCATCCTTGCCGATAACGTTCACTATCATGTTCCTCCAGTCGGTATACTTAAGCTCCGCCTGGACATCTTCTTCGGATATCTCGGATATATTAAGGCTGCCGGTCTTGTCCTCTACAAGGTCTATATACATGGAGAAGAGGAAGGTCTTCTCGATGGTCTCAACCTTTCGGTAGGTCTGACTTTCCTGTTCGCTCTCATTTGAGTCAAGTTCATCCATGATCAGAAGATAGGCGCCCTCGTCTGCAAGCGGGTAGACCATCATCTGGACTATATGGGGCTTCTCCCCTTCATCGATCACAAGCTTCAGCTTTCTGCTGTACTTGCGGGTAAATGTTCCGAAGTTGGGAAGGAATGCCTGATAACCTTCGGGAAGCTTTTCGGAGGTTGTATTCAAATGGATCATAAGAGTAGATAAAAGGTCGTTATAGTCGCCTTCATCTTCGATAAGATTCTCAAATAATCCCCGCCTGATCACTGCATGGTATTTTTCGGTTGCTTTATCAACCACGACCACAACATCAACGTTTTTACCAAACAGACTTATAACATCATCACTTGTGTATTGTTCCGGTTTTTTTCTGTTCATAAAGCCTCCCTTTGTCACTTACGACCACGAATGTATTATAACACACATTTTTATGAGGTCATCTGATTTTTGCAAATTCCGGCTTAAATATAAAGCTTGACAAAGTATATTTTGCACAATATAATGGTGTAAAAGAAAAATCGATTACCGCTATGATTATCAGGAGAGAATAATGCTGAAAAAGTGCAGATATCTGCCGAGGCTGGAGACAGAAAGGCTTATACTCCGCGAACTGTCCCCAAAAGATACGGATGATCTGAAGGAATGGATAACGGAGGATGATATATATACCTATTGGGGTCGTCCGGCCAATGAGGATGAGAAAGATCCCGAGCTGTTCTTTACAGATCCCGATCCGGGGAAAAAGCACAGGCTTACATCCGATTATATCTGGTGGATAGAGTTAAAGAGTACACATAAGGTAATAGGTCAGATCGAGGTATATGATGTTAAGGATAAGCGGTTTGGAATGATTGGTTACAGGATAGCACCTAAGCTTTGGAATACAGGCATATGTACGGAATCCATAAACCGGGTAATAGAATTTGTTTTTTCGGAAACAGGCATCGACAGGCTGCAGGCCAATGTGGATGTCAGGAATACAGCCTCAAACAGGGCACTTGAGAAGTGCGGGTTTATCCACGAAGGGACCGTAAGGCACGGGAAGATGGTCTCCATGTACTGTGATTATAATATCTGGGGACTTATAAGGGATGATGTTACGAGTATGAGAGAAAGGAAATGATATGCTGGATTGGAAGATACCGACTAAGGAACTGGTACCGGATATGCAGAGGATAGTTGCACACACAGGAGCCATAGCAAGCGATGCCTGTGTTAGTAATATCTTTCTTCTGAGGAATAAATATGATATCCGTGTGGCGATCAAGGATGGATTCTTATTCCGCTGGTACAGCGGGAGTGAGATGCCGGGAAGGAACGGTGTTGCCTTTCCCCTGGGTAAGGGAGATGTAAAGAGCGCGATCAACTGCCTTATAAAGGATCGCAACAAGCGCGGACTTCCTGCCGAGATGATCCTGCTTAACAAGGACCAGAAGGAGTACTGCACGAAAAACGGTATTGAGGCATCGGCCGAGACGCATGAGAGTAACTGGGATTACATATATAAGTCGGAGCATCTCGCAAGGCTTGAAGGAAAAGAAAATTCTAAAAAGAGAAACAGGGTCAGCCGCTTTACAAGAAAATATCCCGACTGGCGCATTGAATTTACTGATAAGGGAAACAATAGCGAGATATTAAATGATATGTTAAGAGTTGAGGATGAATGGCTGGCGGAACAGGAAGAGAGAGCAGGATCGGTCCTTACAGAAAGAGACGAGATACATGAGGCGGTAAGCCTGTGGGACGAACTTCCCCTGTCGGGCGGCGTTATTTACGTTGAAGATAAGCCTGTCGCCATGACGATAGCATCCGAAATCTCCAAGGGTACTTTTGATATCCTTTTTGAAAAAAGCTATGGAGAGTATGCACAGGCCGGTGGATTTGCAGCAATAAACAAGTATTTTGCCGATCATCTTCACAGGGTTCATGGTGCACAGTGGATCAACCGGGAAGAGGATATAGGTATGCCCGGACTTCGCAGGGCCAAGATGGCTTACCACCCTGATATAAGACTTGAGAAGTATCAGGTGACCTTAGGATCCTGTTAGATTGATTTTAAAAAGAACCGGTTCATTGCCCCGTGTCCTGTCTGGGCGGGTTTTTCGATCTCTGTATAACCGGACTTTTCATATATATGGATGGCAGGCTGAAGAATATCATGCGTTTCAAGATATGAATATCTGAAGCCTGCTTCCTTCATCTTTGCCTCGATAAATGATATAAGTTCATATCCAAGGCCGGACCCCTTTACGGAATCATCAAGATAGAGCTTCTGAAGTTCGGCTGTATCCTTCATGGGTTTAAACCCCGCAAAGCCTATGCCGCCAATGACTCTCCCGTCAGCATCCTCCATCACATAATATCTGCTGTCATTTTTCCCGTAACACTCACTTAAGTGATCCAGTCCTTCATCAAAGTATACTGTCCCCGGGATATCCAGGCCGTATTTCTCCAGATTATTCCTTATAAGGGCGGCTACTGCTTCATCATCGGCTGAAGTCATTTCCCTGAACTTTATCTCTTTATCCTGCATCATTTAAACTCCGTTCCAAACAGTCCTGATATTGTCATAAACAATATTATAATATATACCTGTACGAAAACAGCATAAAAATTCCCGGAAGAAATTAAATGTTTAAAAATTAAAATGACAAACCCCAAATATTGCGAAAAATGTGATAAAATATAAAAAAATAAAAAAGGGACAGACAGATTCGGGCCGGCGGAGATTGTCATATGCAAAAGATATACGAAATTTATGGAACGGATGCACATAAAATGACGAAGTCTCTGATGACTGCGGCAAATATCGCAGAAGATATTCCACGGGGTGCCGGGATAGCGCTGAAGCCCAACCTTGTTAAGGCAGGTTCGCCTGATATGGGTGCGACGACACATCCGGGGGTTATTTCCGGATGTATAGAATACCTTAAGGAAAATGGTTTTTCCGAAATCTCTGTAATAGAGAGTTCCTGGGTGGGAGAGAGAACCGAACGATCCGTGAAGGCATGTGGTTATGACCGGGTCTGTGAAAAATACGGTGTTCCTTTCTACGATCTGAAAAAAGACAGTGTCAGAAAAGTACAGACCCCGTTTCGCACAATGGAAATATCGGAAAAAGCACTTGATGCCACGTATCTTATAGATCTGCCGGTGTTAAAAGGTCATTGTCAGACCTTGATGACATGTGCGCTTAAGAACCTCAAGGGATGTATTCCGGACCGTGAGAAGAGGCAGTTTCACGCAGACGGTCTTATCAAGCCTATTGCGGCACTGGCAGCCGCATTAAGGCCATCACTTGTGATCGTTGACAGTATATGTGGTGATCTCTATTTTGAGGAAGGCGGGAATCCTGTACATACAAACCGGATGATGCTCGGAAGGGATCCGGTCAAGATGGATGCTTACGGGTGTTCGCTCATGGGTCTTAGGCTTTCCGACGTGCCTTATATAGGTCTTGCCGAAAAGTGGGGAGCAGGTAGCACAGATTTATCCGAAGATGATATAATAAAGCTTAATGAACCGGTGAATGCACAGGAATACCCCAAGGCATCCGGGATGATCAAGAGGCTTGTAGCCAATGTTGAAGCTGACAGCGCCTGCTC
>JAILCT010000259.1 GCA_024690425.1 Lachnospiraceae bacterium
GTGAAATCCTGTGGAAGCAGGCGTATGAGGAATTGTTTGAGAGAGACTATAACACAATAGCGGAAGAAATTGAGACCTATAGAAAGAATCGAAGAAAAGCATAGAAGGATGGAAAACTGTAATGGTCATTGCTGTTAGCGCATGCCTTTTAGGTGAGAACTGCAAAGAAGATCTCAGGCAGGGGAGTGTTTGCGCAGATGAGAGCGTAGTGACAGATGGAGCAGTTACACGCATAAAACGATATCTGCCCACATAGATTTTCTGGAAGAAGCATACATTATATCAAAAGCAAACAGATACGATATCAAAGGCAGAAAATACATTGCCGCCAATCTTAGAATCCTGCTGCAGAAGCCAGGTATCCCTGAATAAAAAAGCATTTCGTCAATTATATACCGGAAGTTAATCTAATCATATCCATAAACATTTAAAGAATATTGCTGATATAAAAGATAGCAACGGAAATGCGTGTCTTTTCAATGGAATGAACATCCTTGAAAGGGCACGTTTTTTTGTTATCTGGAGGCAAACATGGGTATAGCAGCGATATCTAATGATTTTTTTGTAAGGCCATTAGGATATGCAGTTGGCAAAGAGACAACTTCCTCTATAAGTGAGACCGAAAGTTTTGGGCAGAAGCTTCAGGCTGAAACTGAAATGAAATGTCCATACAGCTTTCTGGCGAAGAATGGAGTCATACAGTACAACGGAGTTACCTTTATGTGTGATTATAAGCAAAATGCCATAACTTTGGGAAATATGTATGAAAAGGATAAGGTCCTTAAGATAGCTCTTCCCAGTGGCGGAAGCCTTCATGTCAATGTGGACAACATTGATACGCTCTCTAAAGCAGCGAGTATGTTCACGCCTGAGGATCTCAACGCCATAATGCGTGCTATACATGAGTATAATCATTGCACCAGAAAACGCATTGAGATAGAAGAAGAGAAAGCTGAGACTGCAGAGGAAACAGCTGCAGAATCAGAAGCTCCTGATGCTGAGAAGGAGCCCGAGGTAGATAAAACTGCACTGACAGAGCAAATCAGTGCGTTCAGAACAGAACTGTTCTATAAGCTTATCAATAATGAAACTGAGATCAAGATTCGGATAGGCAGCCAGGAGATGAGCATAAAGGAATGGGATAAGCTCATGGACAGCATTGATAAAGAGCTTGAGACTATTCACGAAGCACTTCTTCACATAAAGAGTTTTCAGTCACTTCGAAATGCCAAGAAAGCTAGGAACTGACTGATTAAAATGACAAATATCTTTTAGTCTTCAACGACGATTGCCAGTCGGGAGGTATGATCGAGAAAAATAAATTTTTGCTTAGAGATAAGATGCGATCTTCACAACCTAAGATTGGCCTGTTCAAAAACTGTCGTCTCGGTTTCTGTCATATTAATATCGAAATTTTTGCAGATATTTATAAAAGAATTGACAACTCCTTTATCTGTATAGTTTTCGCAAACATCCAGAATCAGCGTTCCGTTAAGGTCAGCAGCTGCTATGACGCAGGCGCCGATATCGGGCCATGAACGGAAAGTGAAATCCTGCATATGGCTTTTGACAGCCTCTGAGAACGGTACTCTGCCGAGATATGTAAAGCCTATGTTATTCATCGTTTGCTTTATTAGTATTGACACTGATCTCAACACGATTTTCTGCAGCATAAGCGGACGAAGAGTATATAAAAAGTCTGTTGAATCCTTCATATCTGTGCAGGCCCATATAATGTTTTCGGGCTGGAGGGACAAATCCAGGATTGCCCTGTATACCGTGCTGAGCTTGTTTATATCATATGAATCGAATCTATCCTGATAAGTGATGACCTTATTGTATACAAAATTATGCATCGTATCCATTTTCATGGGCTCTCTGCAATCCATAACTATTCCGCAGGAGACATTGTGATTTTTGGCACTTTCGGGTAAGTGTTTTCGGACAGCTCTGCAGAACAGCGGCACAAGAATCGCAGTAGGAGTAGTGCCGCTCTTTTTGGCGACTTTCAGCACCTTGGCAGTTTCCACCTTCAGAACATGGCTGGTGCACTTATATCCATTATCGATAACTTTCATGTCTTTGGCCCTGAAACCGGCAGGCTGTTTGACCTGACCAATGGGCTTTACACTTTTATCATAAACACTTTCATATCCGAGTTTTAAAGGAAACTCTTTAGGGATTTCAGGCAATTCTACACCGAAATATGAATCCAATATGGTGGAAAAGAAGCGTGACGAGCCCCTTCCATCGGTAACAGCGTGACACCATTCTAAAGATACGGTATTTTCAAAATAACATATCTGGAATAAATAGCCATTTGTGTTTTTGCCATATTCCTTCGGCCTGTTATGAGTATCAGCGTTGAAAAGAATCAGTTCTGCATCATTGTTATCCTCAAGATAATACTGCTTGTCATATGACAGTTTGCATTTAAATAAAGGATGATATTCAAGCGCGGTTTTCACGGCCTTCATCAGCCTGTCAGGGTCAACCGTCTCATCAAGCACTGCTTTCATGTAGGATGAATTCTCCATAACAGAGCCCATGACAGCAGCGGAATATCGGTCCATATTTCCAAGTTCATATCTCATAAAAATCTCCTTTTCACCTGTACTCTTTATTATTGTAATAAAAAAAACATACAAATGGAATGGATAGTCACGGCTGTGATTCGGATATTACATAATAAGCATGCGATAAATGAGAGAAAAGCTACGTAAAATGAATCAAAGAGGATGTTGGAGTTATTCCTTCATCCTCTTTTTTCTATGTCTTATTCCATTGTTAGGGAAACGCTGATTAATTCAGCCAATAATCAGCGATGATTCCCGATTTTTGGTAAAATATAGGTATCAGTTGAAGAGGGGCTGATACCTATGAAACAACTCACAATGGCTGATATTGAATACTCCAACCGCAAGAGAAAGACAAAGCGTGAAGAATTTCTTGATGCAATGGAAAGAATCATTCCATGGGCATACTGGGTTGAGTTGATTCGCCCCTACTATTTCAATAACGTCCGTGGCCGTAAGCCCGTCGGAATCGAAACCATGCTTCGTATGTATCTTATGCAAGTCTGGTTCAACCTGTCAGACGAAGGCATAGAAGATTCCATATATGACAGTTATGCAATGCGCTCGTTTATGCATATTGACTTCACAGAGCAGCAAGTGCCTGATGCCACGACACTGCTGAAGTTCCGCCATATGCTTGAAAAGAACAAAATCGGTGAGAAGATCTTTGCCGATGTCAATGACCGCCTCGATAAGGCAGGTCTTATGATGCATGGTGGAACAATCGTGGGTGCCACAATAGTAGCTGCTCCCAAGTCTACGAAGAATCAGGACGGAAAGCGTGATCCAGAGATGCATCAAACCAAGAAAGGTAATGAGTGGTACTTTGGGATGAAGGTTCATGCAGGTGTCGATGCAGGCACTGGCTATGTTCATACAATCACAGGAACTGCAGCAAATGTTCATGATGTTGCTGAAACTTCGA
>JAILCT010000107.1 GCA_024690425.1 Lachnospiraceae bacterium
ATTTTCTTAGCCATTTCACCCATTATCTTTGGGTCTGACCCGAAGAGCTGTAAGGATACGATATCTTCCTCATCCGATATCTCCATGAGAAGGTCCGTGTTCTTGTTGTTGTAATATATCGCCTTGGCACTGACCATCTCCATACAGGTCATACCGGCGCCCATCCTTGTGCATAACACACGAAATGGCAGGTCACAAACCCCTGCCATCGGTGCCAGTATCCATTTATTTTTTAATTCTACGTTACCTATCCTTACCATTTACCTGTTCTTACCATATATAATACGGAGCCCTTCCAGAGTCAGGTCCGCATTGTATTCATCTATCATATCGGTCTCATCGGATATGGCTCTTCCCAGACCTCCCGTCGCTACTACCTTAAGGGCCTCAAATCCCGATTCCTTCTTAAACTGCCTGATTATATATTCCGCCTGGCCTATCTGTCCGTACATAAGGCCCGCCTGCATGGAACTTATAGTATCCTGGGCCATGATCGACTTAGGCTTTACTATCTCGATCTCGGGAAGCTTGGCGGCTCCTTCCGAAAGAGCCTTGGCAGATATCCTTATGCCGGGTGCCGTTACACCCGCAACAAAATGTCCCTCGGCCGTTACCAGATCGTAAGTCGTAGCCGTGCCGTAATCAAGCACGAGTACCGGTCCGCCGTAAAGCTCATAGGCTGCTACCGCATCAACTATCCTGTCGGAGCCTACTTCCCTGGGATTTGTTGTATCGATCCTGATACCTGTCTTTACTCCGGGACCAACGATAAGAGGCTCTAACTTAAAGTATTTGACTATACTGCTCGTAAGTGAATGCATGACGCCCGGAACAACGCTTGCTATGATGACGCCGTTTATATCCGAAACCTTTATCCCCTGCCTCTCTATCATTTCCTCGAGCAGGGTGCCGTATTCATCGGAAGTACGGGGAAGCTTGGTTGTTATCCTGAAGTGCCCCCGCATCTTCTCTTTCTCATAAACACCTACAGTGATATTCGTATTTCCTACATCGATAGCAAGTAACATATCCTCTCCTGATCCCGCCTTAAGGCGCTTGCATAAGTGTGATCTAATCTTCCTGTGACAGTAGTGCCGATGGATCTTCCTTCAATATAAATACCCTGTAGTAAAGGGCAAGGCTCTCCATCAGTTCCTGTTTCTTCCTTAATATCTCCTTAACAAGAAGTCCTGAGCTTATCTCATCATAGAGGATGTCTTCCTCATCCGCATCGGTCTTGATGCTTAAGTTCCCTTCCTCATCATATTCAAAGGTTATGACCCCGCCCACTTCCTCGGTAAAGAGCACGCATATGATATGGAGCTCATCCTTAATGGAATCCGGAAGGGCGTTGAACTTCTCGTTAAAATAGTATTTCTTCTCGTATGCATTGGCACCGCACAGTACCGTCGATTCTTCCATAATTCTCCTATATTCAGAGGACCCTTACAAATTTATATAGCACAGCACTGCTACAGTCCCAAGAAGAACCGTCAGCAGGGCGAACACCACCGCGAATCCGGAACCTGCTCTTACCTTCTTGATACAGTTAAGCAGTGTAAGTATCGCTCCGAAAGCAAATATATGCATTAAATACATACCCGATACCATTCCCAGTGAAGTAAGCAGGACCATTACGAGTATTGTTGCGGACAGGATCGTGTTTATAAGGTCTATAACAAATCCCCGTCCCCGCAGCACGTTTTTAATATACATTTTTGCTTCTTTGTTCATCCTGAAGCAGTACCCCTTTTGATATTATCCAAGTGTGGCTGCCATTACCGCCTTTATCGTGTGCATCCTGTTCTCGGCTTCATCAAATACGACCTGTGAATACTTCTCAAATACCTCATCGGTCACTTCCATTTCGGTGAGGTTGAACTTCTCGCCCATTTCCTTGCCTATCTCGGTTTTAAGATCATGGAAAGCAGGCAGACAGTGCAGGAATATAGCATCCTTCTTAGCATGGTTCATAATGTCCATGGTAACCTTGTAAGGAGTAAGGTCCTTAATTCTTTCTTCCCATACCTCTTCGGGCTCGCCCATGGATACCCATACATCTGTGTATATAACATCGGCATCCTTAACGGCCTCATATGCATCCTCGTTAAAGTCAACCGTACCGCCGCTTAACTTACAGAATCCCTTACATTCTTCGATGAGTCCGGGATTGGGGAAGTACTTCTTCGGCGCTGCCGCAACAAAGTGCATACCCATCTTGGAGCAGGTGACCATAAGAGAATTTCCCATGTTGTATCTTGCATCACCCATATATACCAGCTTACGGCCTTCAAGCGAGCCAAGATGCTCACGGATCGTGAGAAGGTCAGCTAACATCTGCGTGGGATGATATTCGTTGGTAAGCCCATTCCATACGGGCACTTCAGCGTATTTAGCCAGTTCCTCGACCTTCTCCTGGCCGTATCCCCTGTACTCGATACCGTCAAACATCCTCGAGAGGACACGTGCTGTATCTGCAAATGACTCTTTCTTGCCTATCTGGGCACTCTTTGGTTCAAGGTAAGTGGTACCGATACCCATATCATGAGCAGCAACTTCGAATGAGCACCTGGTCCTGGTGCTGGTCTTCTCGAATATAAGGGCAACATTCTTACCTGTATATACACGGTCAAAGATACCCCTCTTCTTCTTGTCCTTAAGCTCGGCAGCCAGGTCAAGAAATTCAAGTATCTCCTCCTTGGTAAAATCCTTAAGTGTTAGAAAATCGCGTCCCTTGAGACTCATATTGATCCACCTTCCCTGATATTATTGAAAATAAAAAAGATAGAGTTAATATTACACTAAATCAAAAGGTGGTGCAATATACACCACCTTAAATAAACACAATTTATCTCAATTCCGTTATAAGGAATCCACTACTCCATGGTACCCCTTATAACACTTACCAAAATACGTGGTTACCTATAACCTGTCCCTGATAACCCGAGCTTACCGGCCTGAACCTTGTAGCTCCTCCGACATATGATGTTCCGGCAAGAGCTGCCTGTGCAGCCTGTACGCATGTAGCCTTGGGGCCATTGGCACATATCTGTGCGACCTTACCCGATCCTGCCGGCGAGAACTGGCTCTTGGCGTATATTACAGAATAAAGAGAGTTACCGAACCTTCCGGTGCGAAGCCTGTTCATTACGACATTACCTACGGCAACCTGACCTTCGAAAGGCTCATTTCCTGCCTCACTCTGGATAAGTGATGCAAGAAGTGTAACATCATCATAAGATGCCGCTGCGGCATTGCTTGCAACTGTTGCCGCCTCACTGGATGATGCTGATGAAGAACCCTGGCTCTTGGCAGGTGCTGACTTGCCCTGGCTTGCAGCTTCCCTTGCCTTCTTCTCGGCTTCTTCCTTAGCACGTATGGACTCGATCGTCTCACCCTTGCCGATCCAATCCTCAATGTCAACGTACTCGCTTGATACGTAGCCTACGGTACCATCCGAGAATTCAACTGACACCCAGTCACCCAGATCGTCAACTACCTCTATCGTATCACCCTCGGCCAGAAGATCATAAATACCTGCATCCTGACTTGCTTCCTTCCTTACCCTTAAGCAGGAAGTCTTGGATGTTGCAACCTTCTGAACAGCCGAATCGGCTAACTTCTTGGCATCTGCGCCAAACAGGAGATAATCATTCTTGACCCAGCCGGTAACCTTACCGCTCTCGATCTTGGTCCATCCGCTTCCGTTACCGCTGTCAAGTATCCTGCCTGCGCACTCTTTATATAATTTTCCTACAATGTCCGAATCCTCGGAAGCCTCGGCCCTGATGTTGACTGCTTCCTCAACATTGGCCATTGCAAGCTCCCTGTAACTGATGCCTGCAATCTCTCCCGACAGATCCATATTTTCGGACCTTGCATCCCTGTTATCATCATCTATCCTGATATCGATTGAATTCCCCTTACTGTCACCAACCCTGATATCAATAGATGAATCTGACCCTTTACCGGCAGATGAGGTATCTTTTACCGTCATCCTGGCGGAGGCAACTGTTGTCGACTTGGTTATTGTCTTGCCTGTTGTTGCCCAAACATTCTGCATACTCCCCTGCGTTATGACTGCTACGACTACCCACGCCGTCACTGCCGCCATAAAAGCATGCATTCTGTTTTTCATTTTTTCCTCCTGATCGATGTCCTAAAAACGATAACTTGTTGTTTTCCCCTTAAGATACACCATATCTTGTGATTTGTTACAAAAGTGTTACGAATTTAGAGGTCATCGACCTATACTATAGCAGGAAAAAATAATTTTGTCAAATTTTCGTAAAATATTCGTAATAAATGGCATACATTTCTACATGCTTCGTGACTTGTCCGCACATGCCCTTTCAGCCTCGATTATCGCAGACCTGAAACCCATGCTCTCAAGAACGGCAACTGCATCTATGGTCGTTCCGCCCGGTGAGCATACCATATCCTTAAGGTCTCCCGGATGCCTTCCGGTATCAAGCACCATCTTAGCGCTGCCAAGGACTGCCTGGGCAGCCATCTCATAAGCCGTCTTCCTGGGAAGTCCTTCCGCAACCGCACCGTCTGCCATTGCTTCTATCAGCATGAACACATAGGCAGGTGATGATCCGCTTATCGCAACAACAGCATCCATCTGGGATTCACTTACCTCATAGGCCTTGCCGAAGGAATTGAGTATGGTAAGGACCTTACTGAATTCCTCATCAGTGACCATCTCATTACGGCATACGCCCGTGCATCCTTCACCCACAAGAGCCGGAGTATTGGGCATGCATCTTACCAGCTTGACCGGCTTGCCGTACTTCTCCCTGAGCCATGAAAGTGTCTTGCCGGGTGCAATGGATATTATGACCGTATCATCAGAGACCGTATCCCTGATATCCTCAATGACTGCTTCATATACCTGGGGTTTTACCGAAGTTACCAG
>JAILCT010000172.1 GCA_024690425.1 Lachnospiraceae bacterium
TATCTCATCAACAAACATAATCTCATCTATCCCGGAAACATAAGCGATGTAGTCATCCTGCGGATAATAGAAAAACAGGAGCATCCTGCGCTCCTTCTCATAGTATGATCCGATCACCTTTCCCATAACGCTCTTAAAGACCTCTGTTGAAAAAGGATTAAAAAAGTAGAAACGGTTTACCGTCGATGGAATATCATACTTCTGGGCGGACAGATGAATTAGTGATATATCGCCTTCAGCCGCCGGTCCTCTGCCTTTCTTATAGCTTTCCGTATTTTTTACCGCTGTTTCGAAGAAACCATCCATAAGCTCCACTCCTATTGTCCTACAGCCCAGCTTATGGTTAAGATATATGGGGACTCTGCCCTTCCCGCATCCATAATCCAGCACCTGATCTGCCGAGGTTATATATCCGCTTTCTATCAGTCTGTCAAGCACAGAATACGATGTGGGCTCATATGGGTAGAGATGATCCGTTGAAAAATTGTCATTTCTTCCCACAGTATCAATATGCAGTTTTGCATCGATAAGGTATTCTTCAAAGTCTTCCTTCATGCTGTTATTCCTTATTCAATTTTCAATGATCTCATTCTACCATAATACCTGACGTTTTCACACTGCATTACAAATCTACGTATTAAGTGCACATTAAATTTTAGTTTTTTTAAGTGCCGATCTGTGTTAGAATATATGCAATGGGATCATAGCTCAGCTGGGAGAGCATTCGCTTGACGTGCGAAAGGTCACAGGTTCGAGCCCTGCTGATCCCATTATTTTTATAATCATTTTTAAGTGAATTTTGTGATCGTCAACTCCTTTCATTTACAGTTGTTTTACCGGTGCGGAGAAAACGGGAGGTTTCGAGGTTAGCATAAATATGATATTTCGTGAATATGGTACTGATCAAAAAGATACGATCATTTTGCTTCATGGCGGTGGATTATCCTGGTGGAATTACCGGGAGGTTGCTGAAATCCTGCAGGAAGAATATCATATCATCCTTCCGATCCTGGACGGCCATTCGGGAAGTGACAGACCATTTACGACAATCGAGGAAAATGCGGAAGAGATGATCCAATTCATCGATGAAAAACTATCCGGTTCAGTCTTGCTGATCGGTGGACTTTCGTTGGGAGGACAGATCCTGTTGGAAATGTTATCGAAGCGGAAAGATCTCTGTACTTATGCATTGGTCGAGAGTGCGGCAGTGATTCCCTCAAGACTGACAAATATGCTGATCGCTCCTGCTTTTGGAAGCTGTTATGGGCTTATCGGAAACAGAGGCTTTTCCAGATTGCAGTTTAAGTCTCTGCATATCAAACCGGAACTGTTTGAAAATTACTACCGTGATACCTGCCAAATAAAAAAACATGACATGATCGCGTTTCTTAAAGCCAATACTGCTTATGCCTTGAAGGATTCCTTAAGAGAGTCATCCGCCATGATACACGTGTATGTAGGTGAAAAGGAAAACCGTGAGATCCTCCGCTCAGCAGAATCCATCTGCCGGATGCTTCCTGCCTGCAAACTAACCCGGATGAATGGACTCAGACATGGAGAGTTTTCAATAAATCATGCGGATCAGTACGCAAATGCACTGCGGCAAATAGCTACTGGCGGATCATAAGTTATATTGCGATAAAGATAGCACAATAGAATCTGGGGGATTATTAGAATGAACAAAACAACCGATCAGAGAGAAAAAACAATAGTAAGAACAAGTATTATCGGCATTGTTGCTAACGTGCTGCTCGCAGTATTTAAGGCAATCATCGGATTCGCAAGCAATTCCATTGCCATCGTCATGGACGCTGTGAACAATATCTCGGATGCAGGCAGCTCCCTTATTACGATAATCGGAACAAAACTGGCAGGACGGGAAGCGGACAAAAAGCACCCCTTCGGATATGGACGGATAGAGTATCTGAGTGCGATGATCATATCGGTTATCGTATTATATGCAGGTATAACATCATTTATCGAGTCCGTTAAAAAGATCATTGATCCTGATACCCCGGATTATTCTGCTATCTCTCTGGTCATTGTCGCGGTAGCTGTTGTTGTAAAGATAGTTTTGGGGCGATATGTAAAGAGTGTCGGAAAAAAAGTCAATTCTTCATCTCTGATCAATTCAGGTGAAGATGCCACTCTTGATTCGATAATATCTGCTTCAACTCTTTTGGCTGCAGGGATTTTTCTTATCTTTCATATTTCGCTTGAGGCTTGGCTTGGTGCTATCATCTCTATCGTTATCATAAAATCCGGTTTTGAGATGTTAAAAGAGACCATTTCACAGATTCTCGGCGAACGAAATGATCCCGATCTGGCCAGGAGTATCAAGGAAACTGTAAAATCGTTTCCTGATGTACAAGGCGCATATGACCTTGTGCTTAACAATTACGGACCGGATGCTTGGAATGGATCGGTTCATATTGAAGTTCCGGACACCTATTCCGCAGATCAGCTCGATCAGCTTATACGAAGCATTCAGATGAAAGTCTACACAGAATATAAGGTCATCCTGACTGCAATTGGAGTATATTCGGTAAACACAAGGGATGAAGATATCATAGAAGCAAAAAAGGCAGTTTCAGAAATCGTGTTCTCCCATCCCCACGTATTACAGATGCATGGTTTCTACATGGATAAGGAAAAGAAAACCATGAGATTTGATATCGTCATCAGTTTTGATGCGGCAGACAGGAAAACGGTATATCAGAACATCGTTGATAGTGTACAAAAGGGGTATCCCGACTATCAATTACAGGTAGCCATGGATACGGATTTTTCAGAAGAATAGAATATGGAAATTAAAACAGACAGGCTTATTCTCAGACCCTTGGGTCCGGAATATCTTAAAACTTATAATGCATATGCCATGAGCCTCGAAAATGCAAGATATATGTGTTTTCTTCCCAAATACAATGAGGAAGAATCGCTTGAATTTCTGAAAACGGCTGCGGAAGAATGGTTAAAACCCAATCCGGATTTTTATGAGTTTGCGATTATTTATAAAGACGAGCATATCGGCGGAATCGGTGTTTACATGGAATATGAGAAGCCGGTGCTCGCTTGGATAATCAACAAAGAATACTGGATGAAGGGATTTGCTTTTGAGAGCGCAAAGGCAATAATGGATTATTTCGATTCAAATCTCGGAATTAAGCACTTTTGCGCGTATTGTGATACCAGGAACACCGCATCCATCCGGCTGATGGAAAAACTCGGGATGAAAAGAACCCGGAAATCCGGTGGCCGTAAGAACAGGGCATCATCAGAAGAAGCCTTTGAATACCGGTACGAAATATAATATAGTTATAAATGTATTAAGGAATAAACAGATAAGGGAGCTGTGGTAAAATCGTGTATTACTCGATCATAAGCGGACTTGCATTGACTCTTAATCTCATAATAAACTATGGAATTCTTGCAAATCTAAAGTACCGCTCCAAGGAGCGGGATCCTGAGCAGACTGCAGGAATCCGGTATGGCTTTTTTCTTATTGCTTCAAGCCTTTATTTCATTTCGGATATAGCATGGGGGCTTCTTTACGAACATCATGAAACAGACAGTCTTTTTCCTTTCCTGTACTCGGACTGCGTCCTTTATTTTATTTTTATGTTCCTGACAATGCTTACATTTACTTTATTGGTCAACTCATCAACTCCAAGACTCGGGAGGTCTTCACCCTCAGTCTGCGCCAAATCCCAGACATACGCAACCTTATACAGGGGAATGGTCACCTGGACTTTTTCTGTCCTGGGATTACCATTCTCATCCAGTATGCGTTTATTAGTTACAGGATCCAACATCTCAACCTCTGTTTCCTTCTTTACAGGAGCAGGGGCGAGAATCTTGATTCCCTTCTCGCCACTCTTTACATTCCTGTGGAAGGTGTTCTTCCAGGCATTGAAGCCTGCAACCAGTGATGCATCCGGTCTCTGCAATGCTATGAGCAAAGTATTGTTGAAGCTGTAGTTATGGAACTTCGACATGGTCTTAAGATATTTCTTATAGTTATCACTATCAAATATCTTGCCAACCTGTTCATCCAGCTCCCGGGTGATCTTCTCGATCTCCTGCCGCTTCTCTTCATTGCTCCGCTTTTTGAATGTCCTTTCCATAGCGGACACCTCCTTAACAATGTAATGCCCCCTCACATTCGTTCGGCGGCCAATCGTCGTAACCATCCTTAATTCTGCTTCGCAGAATGGTTACTCCTACACAGCCAGTGCTTCCTTTGCCTTCGACGGCTTCACCTTATCGGCCTTCTCCGCAAGCTTGGCATTCTTCCTGGCCTCGCCTTCCTTGAGCCTGTCCTTTATGGAAGTGTGTTGCTTTTTCTCCTTTGCCGGGGAAGAGACCTCAGCCTCTTCCCCAAAGTCAAAAGGGTTTACTGCATCCTTCTCAAGCTCCGCAAAGTCATAATCACGACCCTGCTTCTCTGCAGACCTGCCGAAATACTCATCAAGGACTGCCTGCTTGATCTGAGCAGCAGCTTCCTTGCTTACAGGGAAAGCCACATCCTTATAGACATCCTTACCGTTCTCGTCTACCTGATTGGTCTTATAGGAAGGCATCTTGACATAGAGATTTCCTTCCCTGTTCTTCCTTATCGAGATGCTCCCGATCTTTACTACATTTCCGAAATTGACTGTTGCCAGTCCCATAAGGGGCTCCCTGCCCTCAAGTTTTGTTACCTTTGCGCTTATATCCATTTTTCTCCTCCTAATCTAATACTTTCTGATGATTCTTAACTTTCTCCGGCTTAGGCTCCAATGCCTTGGCGGCTGACTTTGCCTTGCCTTCTTCAAGCCTATCCTTTATGCTCTTTGGCTTTTCCTTATCCTGCTTTTTACCAGGGTCCTCCAGCTTAAGAGGCTCCTTTGTATCCGCGATCATGAGCTGCTTCTCTTCCTTAGAGTACAGATACACGTTATAGGACAGCCTGTCCTGGACATCGAGCTGGGTATCGTTTACTTCCCTTACCATTTGCTTGATATCCTGTGCGCCCATGCTTTCAGCGGCAGGTATAAGGATAAGCTCGTGGATGGATGAGGGTATGATATAGATATCCGAACCCTTCTCCTCGGCAAATTCCTGCAGCTTTTCGGTAAAGATTATCCCTGCGGCACCGTTCATCTTGGATTCATTGCTCATGACATACAGCTCCGGTCCATCCGTCGGAGGCATTCCAGGGATATCCATTCCCATCATCTCCTTAAGAACCTCAAACATGCTTGTTATATGAGGCGGCTGCTTCTCTTCCATGTTCCTTGTTGCATTGGTGAGCAGATCTGCAGCGGTCACTCCCCACATCTTCAGCTGCTCGTTCTTCACAGTGGCTGTCATGGTGCCGTACTCGTTCATGTTCATCTGTACCTGGAAGATGGCCGCCAAGTCACCGTACTTAAAGTGCGGCGTGCCTTCTAGGAAATCCCTGTTCATGTCGTAATTGATGACCTTTATGGACAGCCTCTCAGCTACCTGCTTAAAGTCCTTCATGAAACCGACATCTATATCCTTAGGATTCTTGTGGGCTTCAAAGCTTGCCCTCAGATCAGCCATGAGCTCAGACAAGGTATCTCCATCCTGATACTTTTCAAAAGCATCCTCCAGATATATGGTCGGAAAAATGTTGGTTTCCTTCACTGTATCTGTTTCCTGGATAGTGATCCCATGGAGCTTAATTCCGTTATTCTTAAGGACTTCCTTAAGATCTACCTTATGGTTCTCTGCCATTTCAGGCACATCATCGAAGATATGCTCCTTTACATAGGCGGCAAAATCCTCGAT
>JAILCT010000216.1 GCA_024690425.1 Lachnospiraceae bacterium
ATACTACATAGAAGAGGAATAACAGAACCAGATAACCGACCGTTTTCTCATTGTTTTATGGCCGCATGATAAAATTATGCGAAAATAAGAAAAGCGGGTGGAAAACCAAGAGTTTCACACCCACTTTGTCTACAGTCTGAACAGACCGCATCATGCGGTCTGCTTTAATCGGCATATCTTACGGATGCTTATACTATTTCATCCGTGGTGCCGTCCTTTTTGACGATCTCAAGCTTGCAGCCGAAGCCGAAAGCGGCTATGGTTCCTGCGATGAGTGCCCAGGGAGCTGCTGCTGCACCTATGATACCGCCTATGATACCCACATTTACGGGAACCTTCAGAATGATCTCATCACCCTTGCGGATCTGGATCCTGTCAACGTTGCCCTCTTTAACCTTTGCCTTGAGCTTCTCGATCATATCCTTGATCTCGTCACCTACGCTCGATCCGGCCGGAGCAAGATCTTCAAGAGCTTTATCAAGATTACCCTCAGCCTTAACAAGCGCTTCCTTGGCTGTGTAATAATCAACACCTGCCAGTTCCATTACCTTTTCAACATCTTCCAATCTGATCTCCATGATTCATTCCTCCTCTTCATTATTTTATCATATTATGTCAGATCATTACTAAATTTACCTACGCAGACAATCTATCATCTGTTTATTAATGTATCTTTTAGCTGTCATTAAAATCAGATTAATGATCATCTTTCCTTGTATGAGCATATTATAATATCGGATGCTCACCGGATTAATACCTCTTTAAGCAAAATACAAGGTCTTATTTTTCCGTATCCGGTAATTAAGGCAAATCCTTTAACATGCATCTATTCAGGGCGTGTATTTCTTTGGCAATAAGGCGGCCATACGTTTCAGCCGGACAAGCATTATTCTTTCGGATATCAGGGATATACTGATCTATGGCCTTCCGGGAGCTATTGCACAGTTTTGCATTGCATTAAGAGGATTTGTCTTAAACTACATTATCCAGCGCTATGTCGGGCCTGACGGACTGGCGGCATATTCGGCCATCTTTTCCTTCAGCTGCATAAACTGGTGTGTTCCTGCGGGAGTCTCCTCAGTAGTAATGGTACTTGGAAGCGTCTTTGCGGGTGAGGAAGATAAGAGCGGATTAAAGGTACTGATGAAGACTTTTTTAACAAAGGGACTCGGCCTTGCCACATTGGCAGCTCTTATAGAGATAGCGCTCTTTTATCCCTTTACCAATATTTTCTTTCATGATCACTCATCGGCTGTATACATGATGGCCCTTACAGGTTTTGCACTCTATCCCTTCTATTCACCCTTAAGCACTTTTATAGCAGGCTTTTCCAATTTTTATCACTGCCTGTCGCATGAAAAGATCGTGCGTACAATATCTATCTCCGACGGAATAGTGGGGGTATGTCTGTTCACACTTCTTCTTGTCCCGAAGATAGGGATGACCGGAGTATGGGCCGGACAGGTTCTTGGAAGCGTATTTAACGTACTTCTTGTCGTAATATATGCCTTCTTATATAACAAAAAGCCTCCGGTTACTCTTGAACAGATGATGGGCTTTGATAAGGATTTTGGTGTTCCCGAGGAAAACAGGATAGATATTACCGTTCACAGTATGGATGAAGTGATCAATCTTTCCGAACACATATGGGCATTTTGCGAAAACCATGGGATTACAGACAGGCGCAGATATTACTCTTCGCTCTGTACGGAAGAACTGGCCGGCAATATCGTCCGGCACGGTTTCAGGACAGGGAAAAAACACAGCATCGATATCCGTGTTTCTTACATTAACGGGGAGATCATGATCTGTCTTAAAGACGATGGCATCCCGTTCAATCCCGAGGAAGCATCGCGTCTGTTCTGCATAGATGATGAATACACGTGGCTGCTCACATTTTCAGAATGCAAAATCAAACTCATAGATATCCCCGACATTAAAGGGGCAATCCGAGCATTCGATCACTTCAAAAGAAGCTCCGTCCCATCCGTTCATCCTGATGATCCCCTTTACGTTTTCACTGTATGAGACGTATTCATAGACTCCGTTTCCCTTATCGGAAAATGTACCTTCTGTCTCTCCCAATCTGTAAATAGAGATCACAGCTTCATCATCCAGCTCCATCCCTGTCTTTGTTATCAGAGTACTGTAAACCTCTCCTGTACCCTGGTTATCAACATATGTAGCATACATGGACCTTGACGGCATTTTATAGGGATCACCCGTGATCTTTGCAAGCTCATTTGCCAGGATACAGCACCTGTTAAAAGTGATCTCCTCATAAAAGGCGTTTTCAGACATGGGATACATGCTGCCGCCATCCTCAGGCCGTCCTATGCTTTCAAGCTTTACCGTTTCCTTCATTGAGTTCCATTTTCTCTGGTCATCAAGCAGCTTCTCCTTGGTCTGTTCGTCTGCCGTGTTGCTTATCCTGCTCCACAGGCTGTTAAGCTCCTTGTCCCATATAGAATATGTCAGCCCGGACACCATATTCATTTCCATCTGAGTCTCAGCCTTTGAAGCTGTCAATGCGTACTTGGCGACAACATCCTGGATATTGTCGATTTCATCCTGAAGTGATGATGCGGAATCTATTGCTGCCTTAACATCAGCTTCTATATCCCGGTCATAGTCACCGAAGGCATCGGCATCGGTATCTGTTTCAGCGTCCGTGTCATCCGGTATGCTTGCGCCCACCTGCTTATCCGGATCGTATATCTGCCCGGCTACGGCCTGTATATCAAATCCGTCCAGATCCCCGGCAACGGCAGAAAGGGAATATGCATAGCCCGTTTCAATATCAAACCACAGGCAGACATCAATACATTCATCTTCACCTATATATCTGTATGTCCTGCAGGGCATGTTCCCACCGCCCCAGTTCTGCAGTACCCCTTCATCTTCAGAAGTCCATTCATAATATATTCCGGATATGTCTGTGATCTCTTCACCGGCAACAGGCTGCTCACGGGCAGTAAAGGAAGCACCGTCAAAGTCAAATCTAAGCTGGACCATGGTTCCGGGAAGCGCTGTGTCATCTTTTGCCTCCATCAGGCTCCACGCTACATTGGTTGCGCCTTCGGGTGCACTGAATCCGTTAGGGGCATATTTCGCTGCCTCTTCTTCGGTACAGTCTCTCCAGGGATTCCCCATACCGACAAAGGGTTCTACCCCCTCATCTTCAAACTCAATGGCAGGCTTGTCGTCAGTTTCCGCAGCCGGCTCCTTCTTTGTGCAGCCGGCGATCAAAAGCAATATCGATCCGGCCAAAACAGTCATCAGTAACTTTCTCATCTTCATCTTTATACTCCCATTTTCTTAATGATCTTTACTTATATACTGTGTTGCTATTCTGTTCTCCGGATGAACATCTGTCAAGTATAAAATGGTCAGGAAGAACCATTCCAGCGGCTTCATCACAAAATATACCACATCGGCAGCAAGCTTCGTTCTTATATGCTGTGCCACAGGATATCCGTGCTTATCGTAGAACTTCCTTATGACTCTATGCATTTTGGGAGTTCTTTCTTCAAGAACCTGCTCAAATGCGTTTGCGATAAGAAGCTGTCTGTTGACCACGATCCGGTGGCCGTGCCTTACTCCCATTCTTAAGGGCTTTACCACCCTTTCATGTCCTCCGGCCGCAACCGTGCACAGATAATGCTCATCATAAGATACATTGGGCGGAGCCTCCATCCGTGACAGGTTCCACTGGGCAGTTTCCGTCCATGCCCTTATCACATGATCCGGATACTGTCCGAACAGTGACAATATACCAAGTATAACACCCAAAAGAGGAAGCATGGCTATTATCGCCGCAACAGGCCAGGATAAGGAATTACTGAGTATCTCATTTAGCCCGGCTATCAGGCCTTCGCCGGCATAATGTTCTTCATCATGTTCTTCGTTGATGTTCCATTCATATATTTTCCTGATTATCAGTCTTGCCGCCATGCTTATACAGCAGAAGGGCAATACCATAAGGGGTGCTGTCTCCATCAGGGGATAATTGTGTGAGGAAAAGGCCAGACCTTCATATTTCGTGATCTTGAAGATCTGGATCACAAACAGGATCAACTGACTGGCTCCGATATACATCGCACCCATACATAAGACCGTTATCAGTGGTGGTGTTTTGGACATTTTTCTTGTAAGAAGCACGATATATCCTATAATACCGATGGCAAGAAGTGTGATGACCGTAGGAAGTGCCCCGGTCCATACGGGCTGATGTATCTCACTGTTATGGAGCTGTGCGCTCCACAGTGCATCCCACTGGATCCCGGATATTTCCGTCACTAAACCATATAAGAATGAAAGTGCTGTTCCCAGAAGAAATGTAACCAGATCCATTACCCCGAATATATTGGCTGTGAATGTACCGGGAAGGGATTTATCCGGATACCTGATGGTATATACAAGGGCAACGATGTTAAATATGAACAGAAATGCCGGATATGCCAGCAGCATTAAGACCATACTTGTAAAAAGAATCTCTCCAGGCTCAAGCAGGCTTATCAAGGAGCCTGCAAGAAGGCTCAGCACCGCGGGACCGAAAATTAATGTCAGTATGGCCCGTCTTTTGTTTTCAAAGTAAAGCCTTAATTTATCACGCATTCTGTTAATTATTTCCTCTGTTTATATGCTTGAAATATCATCTAGAGTTATCCCTGTTTCTGTAATTGGCAACAGGCGTCCACGGAATGATCCCGCATCTGCTGTGCAGAATAAAGTCTCAGTCCCACCAGTAGCTTCCGTAGTATTTTGTTATCTTATTATCTTCAACGCCTACTTCAAACACTCCGGACAGGGCAGGACCGTACATCAGATACTGATCCGTATCTTCTTTCATAAGATCATAGTTTCTGACTATCCATTCGTAAGGTGTATCACCTTTTTCACAGTTCCCAAAGCTTCCGGTATCGGCAGATCCGTCGAATACAGAATCCCTGGGAACAAGCAGGTCGGCTGCGACCGCATCGCCTTCAGAATTATATGGTATCGACAATGATACTCCGCGAAGCATCACACCATCCTTTAATACTTCGATCTTTTCACTGCCGTTTGCAACATACCAAAATCTGTCGCCGATGTACTTTCCGGCATATTTTACGTAGGCGTCGTTATAGCCTGCAGCCTTCACATCCGAAAGTACTTCCTTTGCCCCGCTTTCCGATGTGTACAGTCCTGTAGTTGCCGCATAGTACGGTTCAGGATTAAGACCGCTGAAATCAGGCGTATATACTGTACAACTTTCCGTAAAACCTGCCTTCACAAGCTTATCTATAACAGGTTCAAGCTTTTCGGAAGCCTTTGACGTGGAAACAAATACACCGTAATAATCCCGTGATGTCAGTTCCTCAAGATCCGCATTTCCTCCAAACATACCCAAAGATTCCGAATCAAGTTCCACCTCATCCATCATCACAACATGAGGCTTCCCATCCCTGATCCTTGAGTATCTGGCATTTTCCGGGATCACTTCGGGAAGATCCGGGCCGTTGAGCTTAAGCGTCAGGGTATCGTCAGTAACCTTATAATCGCACGACAGCTCTATCGGTTCTCCACCATATCCCAGGCGGCTTGCAGTACACTCAAAGGCTCCGTCCGAGAATTCACATCCGCCTGCGGCATAAAATACTTCAGAGTTCGGATCTTTCTTATACATATATAGATCAGATCCCTTAAATTCCAGGTAGAGGTCCGCCCCTTTATTATCGAGGATCCATAACCCCTGCAGTTCTTCATCTCCTCCCTTCGGATCATGCTTCAGATATCCGAAAGCATCCTCTACACGGTCATCCTTAAGAAAGAGCCTGCTGTCATCATATTCCGGTACAAGAAAGCCTTCCTGATCGAACCCCTCAAAAACAAGGCCGTCATCCGTAAGAGTGACAGCACCTTTATGTCCTGTGTCCCAGTACTTGCCGGCGTTTGACATCACTGAAAAACGCAGCTCACTGACAGTGACCGTATCACCGTCCGTGCTTGTCATCTCTTCTACATTATACGGAATGAACTCACAGACCCAGAAGGTGTACGCTTCAAGGCTTTCATAATCTTCAGTCATCGCCTGTCCGCATAACGCATACAGATTGTCGCCGTAGGGAACAACGTCCATTGTGTAGAATTCATCGTTGCCATCCTCATCACTGCTATGATAGCTGTACTTGCCTGCCATTCGCTGAGCGAGCGATTCACCATCAAAGTCCTGCTTCTTCTCTTCCTTCTGCTCTGCCTTCTTTTTGTTCTTCACCGGCGGCTTCTCTTCGTCTTCTCCATCTCCCGCCGCTTCTTCTTTGGCGGTTTCTTCGCTTACACTTCCCGGCTTGTCTTTAAGATCAACATCCGTTGACTTTGACCTGCCGCATCCGGCAAGAAGCATAGCGCCCATAAGACAGATCAAAAATGATGCGGATAATTCCCTCTTCATATTCAGCAATCCTCCTCAGTAACATCTTGTTTGGCATACGTAAGAACCATATTCTTCAGTCTATCCCATACTATATTGTCCGACTACCGCCAAACGTCTAATCTCTGCTGAAAGTACCATGTAAACCCTTCATTATGTCATATATTTGCTGATATATCTTCTACGGTATTCACGAGGCGTGCAGTTTAAGTACTGCCTGAACATCTTTCCAAAATAGCTGTCAGATGCAAAGCCGCATTCTTCGCCGATCACAGATATCGGTTTGGCTGTCATTTTAAGTTCATCCGCAGCCATCCTAACCCTGTACTGGTTCAGATAATCCATCGGGGTAAGGCCTATCTGACGCCTGAAGCATCGGGAACATTCTCTCGGGCTTATACCCGCAGACGATGAGATCTCTTCAAGATATATCTTATCCCTGAAATGCTCATGCACATAGTTCATCATCTGCTTCATCCGCTGGCTGTCGGTCGGATCCGCTTTCCCTGCATTCTTTCTCAGTTCCTCGGTCTCCTTAAGGAGGATAAGCCAGAGTTCGGAGAGAGCCGAGCGTGACCTGAGCTCATACCCGAAGTCTTCATCCTTAAAATATCCGATGATATCTTCTATGAGTGTCATCATCCTGAGACCTGCCTTATCCCTGGGACGGATCGGGTAGACATCAAGAGACCTGCACATGGTAAGCGGGGTGACATATTTATCCTCAAAAATACTGCCGTATTCTCCTGTAAGGATCGACCTGTCAAAGAAAAACGTATAGCATGTCTTACTGCCCGGGTCATTCTCCCATCTTACCGTGTGGAGCATGCTGCTGTTAAGAAATGCTGCTTCTCCGCGGTTAAGCACGACTGTCTGATCCGGGGTCTGAAGGATCATGCCGTCAGCCAGAGGGATGGTTATTTCAAAAAAATCATGCCAATGCCACCTTGCGCTCCCTCCGGTCATCTTCGAGAATTCCGTATATTTGATAACAAACGGAAAGTCCTTGCTGGCGGGTATATCTTCTCTGTTGTCTTCGTCTGTCGAAAAGTTATAATCTACGATCATATTATTATATTATCCTGCACAAATGCGATAAATACTCGTTCTATCGTGTCCAGATATTTATATTATTAGTCCTTTTATATACTT
Source organism: Lachnospiraceae bacterium (assembly GCA_024690425.1). The sequence goes on from JAILCT010000216.1 coordinate 7,565, forward strand.
ATATGATGCTGTCCATAAGATTATAATATAGTCAGAAAGTAAGAAATGCAAGTATTCAGCCTAAATAAACATCTATAATTCAAAGGAGGGACTGATATGTTAAATTACTCAGTAAAGCTCAATTCGGTAAAGGACCTTTTGGAACTTAAGAAGATAGCAAACAGGTTTGAGATCAATGGTAAGATCAACCAGAACGGTTTCCATGGGGATTTAAGATCGGTTTTCACGAATCTCTTCTACCTTCCTCTTGATGATGCTGTGGTAGAGATCGACGATTATCGTGATTCACAGGTTAACTACATAGCAGAAGCCATCGGCAGGCTTTCGGCGTGATCATCCGGGATACCGGCAAAACTCGAAGATCCTGTCATAGAAATCCTTTGCCTCTTCGAAAGCTCCATGGCCAAGGCCTTCATACACAAATAACTCACTTGTGCTTATTGCACGGTTAAGTTCGATTCCGGCATCGTTGCCCACCGTCTTATCATCATCTCCGGATATGATAAACGTTGGGCAACTGATCCTGTGCAACTCTTCCCTTGCATCAAAATCAAGTATTGCATATGCATTCTTTAAGAAACGATCGTAGCTCTTCGGTTTGGTAAATCCGGCCAATATCGGGATCATTTTGCTGTATTTTTTCAGGAAGGATTCCGAATACATCTTTTCGGCTGTATCACGCATCAAGGAGACATGATCATTTTTCTTCGCCATTTCGATCCAGCCGGCAACAACATCCTTTACCACTTCATTTGCATATGGTGCGGTTACTGCAAGGATCAACTTGTCTACCAGTTCCGGGTGGTCTATCGCAATATACTGCGCGATCATACCCCCCTGAGATACTCCCAGTACGGATGATCTTTCTATTCCCAGTTCCTTAAGGGCAGCAGCCTGATCGGCGGCCATATCCCGTATCGAGTATCCTTCCGGCATCCTGTTCTTACGGCTGAACATATAGACAGTATATTCATCCAAAAACCGTTTGTATGGTCCCGAGAGGACCATTGATTTACCCTTCACTGTCGCCAATCCGTCAGACAGGCCCGGAAGAACCGTCAGTTTTTTCTCTCCTCTGCCAAAAGATACATAATACATCTCGGTATCACCTATCTGTACGGCTGTATTTTTTCTGTCCTTTTCCATTTACGATCCCTTCCTTTTTCGTCCACCCATAATCAGATCATAGGCCATCACGTTGATGAATTCGAACTGTTGGAAGCATCCATGACCGCATCTATTATAAGGATGACTGCTATCAATCCCACCTCATCATCCGAATCATATATATCAAGCTCGTAGCTGTCGCCCCAGCTCATCCAGACCTTGTGGACACGGGCGATCTCACTTCCGGCCTCCATGATCGCATAATCATGCGCAAGGAAATCCCCCTCCACAGTCCATCCTTTTCCAAAGATATCATACCGCGGCTTTAAAAATGTGAATTCCTTAAGAACCTCTGCTATCTTCTCGCCATTAACATAAACATAAAAGCGCGGCATTATTGACAAAAGCTTCTGCTGAACAAATGCAACCTCTTCTCCGCTTGTATCATATACATGCAGCTTCCTGCCCAGAGTGAATATCTCACCTTCCACCCTGTATATCTCTTCTCCGTTTTCATCCGTTATGTTGAATTTGGCTCCGATCGAAAAAACCTTCTGTTTGATATATAATTTCATCTCTTTACCTCCCGCCCGTTTATGGCTGCATCATATCATCTCTTTTACCAGTTCACTCAGTTTTTCAGCCAATATCCTGTGGCCTTCGGGCGTAAGATGAAGTGAATCGACAGGTGATGGATATATATATTCTGCGGCATTGAAAAATACGCAGTTCTTTTTATCCGCGACCTCTTTATAGTACTTAGGGAATTGCCGCGATTCCTCTATCGCATCCTCATAAAAAGCTCCGTAAAAAGGAGATGCTTGGATGCCTGTTCCTATCTCAGGCGGTGATACCAGTATGATCGCGGGCACATATCCCTGTTTCTCAGCCGTGAATGATTGGATCACATCGACCAGCTCTCCGGCCCCTGCAGCTATCTCACCGGCAGTCAGGCCGAACGTTGCCTTTAAGTCATTACTCCCGAGCATAAGGATGACGATATCTACCGGTTTATGGGAGTTAAGACAGGGCCTTAGGTAGTCAAGACCGTTCTTCCATCCGTCAACCGGGTCATCATGGATCGTAGTCCTGCCGTTGCAACCTTCTTCAATGACAGAAAAGCCATCCCCCAACAGCATCCGGAGAACACCGGGATACCGTACATTTGCGGGATATCTCATTCCGGTCTCGGGTACATATCCATATGTATTTGAATCTCCATAGCATAGTATAGTTTTCATTGATCCACCCTGTCTTTAATATACCCTTATCTCACTCACACAGGTATCGTCATATCTTGCACCGCTATCAGCACCCAGGACAGTTATGGTAACGGTATCCGTCATGACAGGCTCATCAAGTTCTATCCTGCTTCTGTTGCTGTCGGCAAGATCTTCGGAAGTATACCCTTCATAAGCATATCCTTCAAGAGTACCTTCAGCAGCTTCGCTGCCAAAATCAACATCCACCTTTGTCAGCTTTCCGTTATTGGTGTACAGGTTATAATCCGCCGTGTAGCCATTGCATATCATAACTCCGTATACAGGCTGCTCCTTATCAAGATGGATCGTGATCGTCTCCCCAAGACCGGTACCGGGAACACCCTCGGACCATACAGTGGTATAGTCACCGTCAACAAGATTCATGCCGGAATAAGACTTACCTGCAGCATCCGGAAGCTGTGAAGACGTATCAACCGAAACTACATTTATCTTCTCATCACGGTATCTTCCGTATAAAAGAGTCGCTCCATACCTGCTCTCAGGATTCTTTTTAAATAATATGTCCGCATATCCCATAAAAGATACGCATCCGCCGTTATCCTCATAAAAGGCCGGTCCCGTAAACAGGATAAAGCCATCGTCCTCATAGAACTGCATATGCTCCACTATATGCCAGGGATCTCCGTCACCGAAGGAATACAGGATATACCCATCCTCGACATTCTCATATTCAACCGGTGTAAAGTCCTCTTCTCCATATATTTCCTTAAAAAATCCTTCAGCAGCCTCCACCGGGATCAACCGGTCCGCGTTATACTTTCCTTCATCTTCTTCCACCGGGATCGTGCCGAAGAAATCCGATTCCTCCCATAGCAGCTGATCTATTATCTGGTGCCGCAGAGCTGCCCTTATATTATTGTCCGCTTGTGAAAAGATCATGCCATTTTCATCAAGAATGCGCGAAAAAGTCACACACCCGGCCATCTGTGCAAGAATTTCAGTCTGCGCAGGATGAACGGCTTTTGTCTTCCTCAACATATCGATCTCTTCCCTGCATTCATCTTCAGTCATATCCGTTTCCACAGCTTCCTCTGATTTCCCATCCTTTTCAACGCCATCTTCTTCTCTTGGCGGCTCTTCCTTACTTCCCGCTGCTTCTTCGGTTGCTGTCTCCTTCTTTTCTTCCTTTTCTTCTTCTGCATTATCTCCGGCCTGTGAAAGCTTATCCGCCAGGCTCGGGCTCTGCTCCCCGCTTTTGCAGCCTGTAACCGTCAAGCAGAACATAATGCCTATCATGATCACAGCTAATGACTTTTTCATATTATCACTATCTCCTGTTTTTTCTTCTGTAATGGGAACCGATCCATATCATTTGACTTCTATCTGGCACATCTTCATGGCCTCAAGGGCAGTTTCATGACTCTTGGGTGTTACTCCGGCGCAGCACGAAGGGTCAACCAGGATCGGTATTTCCGGCAGAAAGGCCTTGATGAGCAGGGCATTCGATATTACGCATATATCAGTGCACAATCCTATTACTTCGATCTCATCTATATGATCTTTGGCATTAAGGTTCTCAAGATACAGGCCCAGTTCTTTGGAGCCGAATGTCGGTTTGTCGATTATCAGCGCATCGGGACTGACCGGGAGCTTTGACGATATCTTCCAGCCATTGCTTCCCTCTATGCAATGCTCAACGGGAAGCTTTGATCCCTCCTGGGTCTTAAGATATTCCGGCTTATGGGTGTCCCTGGTATAAACCACAAGGCCGTCATGATTCCGTATCTTATCAGCAACCCTGTCCACGATGGCTTCGGCTTCCTTCGTTCCGAGGGCCCCATCGATAAAATCATTCTGCATATCAACTACTACAAGTACCTTCATCTGTTTTCCTCCCGATATTTTATCTTACCTTCAACTCTATTGCGATACAGCGTCATATGATATCTCATAACTGCCTTCATCAACAGACAGATTCATCTTCTCACCCATGAGCAGAGGATAGTTGACATCCCCATGTCCGGCAGGAAAATCGAAAGCCACCGGAACATTTATATCCGCAAGGAATTCCCTCTGTATCATATCGGAAACCGAGGTATACTTACCGCCCCTTACATCTCCGAAATTGCCGGATCCGTCCGCAGGAAGTTCTGTCCACTCACCGAATATGATGCCTGATGCACGGTCAAGAACACCCATGTGCTTGAGCACGGTCAGATACCGGTGGATATGCTGTATATTCTCTCCAACCTCTTCGATAAAGAGGATATAAGGTTCTTCTGTTTGTGTGCAGTCATATTCGGTATTGAGAACCGCAGTAAACGTAGACAGGTTGCCGCCGACCAGAACACCCGTCGCCTTCCCTTCTTTCATAGGTGTATCTGTTTCGCATCTGTATGAAGGGATCCGGCCCATCATCATGTTCCGCTGTGCCTTTGCACAGTCCTCGGGAAGGCCCGTAAAGGCAGCACTCATGCAGGCATGCATCGACGGAAGACCTGCCACTGTCCATGCGGAATGATAAACGGATATGTCACTGTAGCCTATGATAGGTTTATCTGCCTTCTTTATCCTGTCAACATCAATACCATCCATAACTTCGGAAGCACCGTAACCGCCTCTTACACAGAATATCGCCTTGATCTCGGGATCGGACAGTGCCCAGTCAAGGTCTTCATACAGTTCATCAAGCGTGCGCGTATCGGGGCATACATGCTCTCCCTGAATAGGAACAAATCCCCATTCCTTAAGGCCTTCGATCGTTGCATCGACCTGCTTGCTGCTCGGGAGTGCCGATGGTGATATAACAGCCACCTTGTCTCCTTCGGACAGAAAATATCCGTCATCCATACGGGCGGAGTCACTGTAGCCAGTTATCTCACACTTTGTATCAACTCCTTCATCAATGCTCTTTGAACCTTCTTCGCTCTCGCCCTTCTTCTGCCCGTCAACGTTTTCATTGATGTTTACGGTGCATCCTGATATCGCAATGGATGCAGACAGTATTAAAAACATATACGATATTGCTTTTACCCTGTTCTTCTTCATACCATTATAACCTCTTTCACGGATTATGATTTATTACCTACAAAAAGCGCCCTGTATTCACCCGGAGCCATGCCCTTCTCCTCACGGAATACCCTGTTAAAGCTCGGAATGCTCTGGAAACCGGATAACATGGCCACCTCGGTTAAGGTCCGTCCCTCCTGCACAAGAAGTTCCGCTGCCTTTTCCAGTCTTATCGTGTTAAGCCATTTACTGTAATTCATACCGGTCACATTTTTGAATATCCTTGAAAAATAATCGCGGCTGATCCCTGCCATACGGGCCATAGCTCCCTGTGACAGATCATCAGCCGTAAGATTGTTCTTGATATAGTCCGTTACCATCAGCATACGTTTCATGACATCATCCGTATAGCCACGACGGTCATCATCCTTCATTTCCGGTGCGAGTTCCTTCCTGTGGTCAGACAGGGTAAGCATGAACTCCATAAGGAGCATGCAGCATCTGATCTCACGGTCACGGCTTCCCGAAAAGAAAATATCCCTCATCTGAACTGTGATATCCTTAAGCTTCGCGGCCAGTTGGGGATGTGAATTGACACATATTACATGCAGGTTACGATACATATGCATTATCCTGCGCAGATCAAAAAGAGAATTGATAAATGCATTGGAGAACTGTATGACAAGGGCTTCTTCCCGGTCAGCATCAACTATGGAATGCATCTCCATAGGCCACACCAGCACAATATCATCAGGTACAAGATCATAAGTATTTTTGCCGATCTTATATATATTGGTCTTACCGGGGCCTACGAGAAGGATCTCACCATAAGAATGCCAATGGGCCTGATAACTTCTTTCTTTGTAACCCGTTGACATATTGAAAGCGCTTACATGGTCAAAATCGTAAATTTCGTACGTGCTGTAATCCATATTGTCCGTATCCTGTTTTTTCTGATTTTTCCTTAACCGTTACGGATCTGAGTGATTTATAAAATGCATAAGTATTTATCGACAGGGCTCCGATCCATGCACTTATCTCGGCATATGCCGTTGCCCGAAAACCTATCCGTCCTATAAAATACGATATCACGATTATCCGAAGGATCATCTCCAGAATGCCCGAAACCATGGGCAGCATGGGCTTACCCATACCCTGGACTCCGCTCCTTACAACAAAGAGCATATCAACAAAAATTATCATGATCCCGCAACGGGGAAGAAATTCACACACAAGAGCGATCTGTTCGGGCCCCGACAGCAATATCCCGGCAAGCTTCGCAGGGATGAAAACCATAAGGGAACCGAGGGACAGGTAAGTGATAAGGGATATCCCCAGGCATACCATAAGACCCTGTTTGATCCTCTTATACTCTTTAGCCCCATAGTTCTGACTTGTATATGCACTCATGGCACTTCCCGACGTTGCAGCGGGATTCATGAAGAGATTCAGATATTTGCTGCAAGCCGCATATGCCGCCGTATATACAACCCCAAAACCGTTAACGAAATACTGAACCACCATACAGCCTATGGCGGTTATCGAATTCATGAATGCCATGGGCAGTCCGTTCTTAAGAAGATTAAGAAATACCCTGCTGTCATTCTTAAAGTGATGTTTCTCAAGCTTAACTACCGGTATCTTCCTCAAACGTCCCATGCATATGCAGGCCGATACTACCTGAGAACATACAGTGGCTATGGCTGCTCCTTCCACCCCTGTATGCATCACAAAGATAAAGAGGCTGTTAAGGAACATGTTAAGAAGAGAAGATATTATAATGGCCTTAAGGGGCGTCCTGCTGTCGCCGAGTGCCCTAAGGACAGCAGCCGCGATATTATAACATATGCCTGTCGAGAGACCGCCGAATACTATATATCCGTACCTGAGGCTGTCGGCATATATAAGTTCATCTGTCTGCAAAAGCCTTAAGGCTGTCGGCAGAAAGACGACGCTGAACAGCGAAAGGAACACCGCCATCAATATCCCCAGCTCTATAACGCCTCCAAGACGATGCTTTAATCCTTCTTCGTCCCTGGCTCCGAAACTGTGGGCTATGAGAACTCCGAATCCGTTGGCCAGCCCGAAGGAAAAGCCCACTATCAGGAAAAAGAGAGAACCCATGTTGCCGACGGCAGCGAGTGCATTATCGCCAAGTCCCTTGCCCACGATCCATGTGTCGGCAAAATTATAAAACTGCTGGAGCATGCTTGTAAGAAGCAGGGGCCAGTAGAAGGACAGTATAAGCCTTACGGGACTGCCCTTTGTAAAATCCATGACCTGTTTTTTATCTTTCTTTACCGCAACCGAACTCATTTCATATCCTCATTAAACCCAATAATACCAGTATGTTAAATTCAGTATATGAAATTTCGCAGGTCATCTCTTCTTATATTTCTACATAGGGCGTATCATTTTTTGCCCTTATGACGATCCGCTCTTCTGATCTGCCATATATTATTCATCGTAAAGCTGATAGCTTATCTCATCTAGTTCGGCATGGAAAAATTCAGGCCACGAATACTGGTTCATATAATCGCCGGTATACTGGTACTTTGACTCTTTCTTCTTATCCAGCCAGTCATAGAGATCGCATTCGATCCTGTCGGGCAGGATGGACATGCTTCCTCTCTGCTTGCTTATGATCCCGTCAAGCCTCAGCCTCTTAAAGGTATTCTGAAGGTCCTGGCGAAGGTTTCTTAAATATGACAGCTTCTTCTCTGGATCTCCGTCATCCTCCCACAGCGAGGCGATTATCTCACCGTTTGTGGTCTGGGCCCCCCTGTTATTTACAAGGACAGCCACGACCTCCTTGGTACGGGTGTATTTAAAGGCTACCGGTTCACCGTCAACAAATATCTCAAAGTCACCAAAGGTCTGGATATACACCCTGTTCTTCATGGTAATGGCTCCGCGATATCTGAGCTCATCAAGTTCAAACTTTATGTCGTTTGAGGTAAAGGGCCTTAACACGTATCCGCTGACCCGCCTCCTGATAGCTTCATAGGCAAGATCCTTCTTATCGGCTATCAATATTATGTTAACCAATGACTGGATCTCCCTGAAGTATGTGCCAAGGTCAAGACCGCTAAGTTCGGGCATATCCGCACATATAAAGGCCGTGTCCGGAATCGTTCCCTCCCTGGCCGCTGCAAGGGATGAGAGGGGATCATCATAGCATAATACCTCATCATCGGGACGCAGCTTTTCCACAGTGTCTTTCAGATCCTTTAATTCTTTCTTATCGGGGATAACGACAAATATGTTCATCCGTTCCCTCCTTCTTCCAGGGATCTGATCCGACGCACTGTCTGATTCTGCCTCTTTTCACTGGTCATATGAAGGGGATCGGCCTCACCTATCACAAGAGTATCACCGTCGTTTATCGCAGCTTCCTTAAGGGGGCCTGCGTTAAGATCGGCGATGACCAATGCGGCAAACCTGTCGTAGTTATCATCGTCTATGATGGGGAAGTGGTGCTTCATCCTGTACCAGTGTCCGGGATCGTAGCCTACGCTGCCTATATATAAGCGGTCCGCCGTATCCGCCACTTCATCAACACCTGCTTTTTTACCGGGCAGGGCTCCGATATCCTCGCAGAAGAGGACCGCATAAGCCCTTAAGATCCTATCCCTCACGGTCTCATCCCCGTCGCCTGTCTTCCTCCCCGTCAGGCTGTCCATCACCTTATAGTAATAGTCCTGCGCCTCCGGATCCCTGTCAAAATTTACAATGGCTTTATAAAAGTCAACGTTTATAAGATTTTCAGGCATTTACAGTCCTCCCGTCATTATAACGCGCGATGCAGCAGCTCGTGCTCGCGGCCCTTTATTACATCTTCCCAAATACGGTCGATGAGCGGATTCTCGTCGGTATATCGGATACTTGATAACTGATCGACCTGATAGATACCGTTCATGCGGGCGGACCGTGTGTTGGGTCCCATGGGAACAGGCTGGCCGCCTCCCAATATACAGCCTCTCCTGCAGGCCATGACCTCAACAAAGTCATAATGAGCCTTACCTGCCTTGATATCCTCAAGAAGATCTGATGCATTCTTAAGTCCGTGGACAACCGCGATCTTTATCTCACGTCCGTTAAGCGTTACCGTTGCCTCCTTGAAGCCCTCCTTGCCGCGGATCCCGGAATACTTGATATTTTCAAGGGTTGTATGATCCTTATCGGGTGACAGATAACGAAGGACTGCCTCGGTGACACCGCCGGTGATACCAAATATGGATGCTCCGCCCGATGCCATCGAGAAGGGCATATCGCATGCCTCACTTCCCAGGGTCTCGAACTTGACACCCACCTGCTTTATCATACGGATCACTTCCTGAGTCGTTATAACGATATCCGTATCCTGTCTGCCGTTTGTATGATTATCGGGACGGAGGATCTCAGCCTTCTTGGCCGTACAGGGCATGATGGCAACAACGTAGGTCTCCTTACCCTCTTCCTCATCCTTTTTCTTGAAATACTCCTTGATGACCGGCGAGAACATGCTCATGGGTGACCGGCAGGTACTTACGTTGTCCGTGAACTCAGGGTATTTATTCTCCATGAACTTGACCCAGCCGGGACAACATGATGTAAAGAGCGGAAGGCTCTTGCCGCTCTCAAGCCTTGCGGCGAATTCCTTTGATTCTTCCATGACCGTAAGATCAGCTCCGAAGTTGGTATCATATACCGCATCAAAGCCCATGATACGAAGGGCCTTCACCAGCTTGCCCATTGCATTCTCGCCCTTTGGCAGGTTGAACTTGTCACCCACAGCCACCCTTACGGCGGGTGCTATCTGGGCAACAACTCTCTTCTTCGGATCATTTATCGCATCCCACACCTCGGTAACGTTGGTCCTTACCGATATTGCGGCTGTAGGACATACAACGGCACACTGGCCGCATCCCACACAGTCGGTGTCGGCTATTTCCTTGCCGAATGCGGGAGATATCTGCATCTTCGATCCCCTGTGGGCAAAATCGATCGCCCCGATCGCCTGATTCTCCGCACAGGTCCTTACACAGTCACCGCAGAGAATACATTTGTTGGGATCACGAACGATACATTTCGAGGACATATCTATCGGGAGCGCTTCCTTCTTGTTCAGGAAGCGCACAGCATGTACACCTACACGATAAGCCAGGCTCTGAAGCTCACACATACCGTTTTTGGTACAGGTCGTACAATCCCTGCAATGGGTTGACAGAAGGAGCTCGATTATGAGCTTCCTGTACTGCTGGAGCTTCTTGGTATTGGTGTGGATGTTCATGCCGGCTCTCGGTACCTCGGAACATGATGCGAACATCTTACCCCTGTCATCCTCGACCATACACATCCTGCAGGCTCCGTATATTGACAGGTCTGAATGGTAGCAGAATGTAGGTATATCTATCCCTGCCTTCCTTATAAGGCTCAGGATATTCTTTTCACCTTCTATCGGCACCTTGATGCCGTCTATTGTCATGTAATCCATTTATTCCTCCTTGAGTATGCCTGTTAAGATTCTACGATTTCACTTTAGTACCGGCTCTTACCGTCTAAGCGATCGATATCGCCTTGAACGGGCAGTTGTCCGCACAGGCACCACACTTGATACACTTGCTCTGGTCTATGGTGTAAGGTGACTTGAGCTCGCCTGTTATCGCACCGACAGGACAGTTCCTTGCACACTTGCTGCAGCCCTTGCACAGGTCAGGTGATATCACGTAGCTTGCAAGCGCCTTGCAGGTACCCGTCCGGCACTTCTTATCCCTGACATGCTCCTCGTACTCATCCCTGAAGACCTTAAGGGTCGACAGAACAGGAAGGGGTGCCGATTTGCCAAGGCCGCACAGGGCCGTATCCTTTATGGCATGTCCCAGCTCTTCAAGAAGGTCGAGCTGTTCCATGGTACCGCGTCCGTTTACTATATCTTCAAGGATCTCCAGCATACGCATTGTACCCTCACGACAGGGCACGCACTTACCGCAGCTCTCGTTCTGCGTGAAGTTCATGAAGAACCTTGCAACCTCGACCATACATGTATCTTCATCCATGACAACCAGGCCGCCCGATCCTATCATTGCGCCCTTGGCTGTAAGCGAGTCAAAATCAAGCGGATCGTCAAGATCGGTCGAGATAAGACACCCTCCGGAAGGACCGCCTATCTGTACGGCCTTGAACTGCTTACCGCCCTTGATGCCGCCTCCGATATCATAGATGATCTCGCGGAGTGTGGTTCCCATGGGAACCTCGACAAGACCTGTATTGTTGATACTTCCGGTCACTGCGAAAGCCTTGGTTCCGGGACTCTTCTCGGTACCGATCGTATGATACCAGTCGGATCCGTTAAGGATTATCAACGGAACATTTGCATAGGTCTCGACATTGTTAAGAACCGTGGGCTTACCGAAAAGACCCTGCTCAACCGTACGCGGCGGCTTGGTCCTTGGCATTCCGCGCTCACCTTCTATAGAAGCCGTAAGGGCTGATCCCTCACCGCACACAAAGGCTCCGGCGCCTTTATTTATATGGAGCCTGAACGAAAAGTCAGTCCCCAGGATATTATCTCCTATAAGCCCGGCTTCTTCGGCCTGGGCAATTGCGATCTTAAGTCTTGATACGGCAAGGGGATATTCTGCCCGGACATATATATAGCCTTCCTGGGCACCAACGGCATATGCTGCGATCAGCATTCCCTCGATCATCTTATGGGGATCGCCTTCCATTACCGACCTGTCCATAAATGCACCCGGGTCACCTTCATCACCGTTGCATACTACGTATCTTGTCTTCTCAGCCTGCCTTGCCACCTGCTTCCACTTATAACCCGTCTGGAAGCCTCCGCCTCCTCGGCCCCTTAAATTGGAATCATATATTACATTGACAACCTCTTCCGGGGTCATGGTAAAGAGGGCCTTCTCAAGGGCCTTATATCCGTCGGAAGCGAGTGACTCTTCAATGTGCTCGGCACCTATATGGCCGCAGTTCTTAAGGACAAGACGCATCTGCTTGGCATAGAAGGGGATGTCCTCCTGGGCGGGATATGAAACCCCGTTCATCTTATATAAGAGCCTCTCAACCGGCTTGCCTCCAAGGATGGTGGTATTGTAGATCTCCTCACAGTCTTCGGCCTTAACCTTGGTATAGAGGTAATTGTAGGGCTCGATGCGGACAAGGGGGCCCATTTCGCAGAAACCGTGGCATCCGCTCTTCTCGATATCCGTCTCATTGCCATGGGCAGCTTCGGGACCGAATACGATCTCGGCATCGGTATCAACCTTGCACAGCTCACACATCTTCTCATATATCTTCTGGGATCCGCCTGCAAGACACCCTGTACCGGCGCATATGAGGATACGGCACTTATATCCCTTAACCCTCTCTTCGGCTTTTAAACGGATGGCAGTCAGATCATCACGGGAATTAAGCTTATTCATTTTCTCCCTCCTTGATCTTCTTAATGGTCTCTGTAACCTTCTCGGGTGTCATTGCGGGATGTACCTCATCGTTAACTGTCATAACGGGAGCCAGTCCGCAGGCACCAAGGCATGATACGGTCTCTACCGTGAAGAGCATATCATCGGTCGTGTTCTTGTCAGCCGTCAGGCCAAGCTCCTTATTAAGCTGCTCAAGGATAAGGGTACCCTTCCTTACATGGCATGCGGTACCGTCACAGACCTTGATCACATACTTGCCCTTCTTGTCAAAGGAGAAGTTCTCATAGAAGGTTGCGACCGAATAGGCCTTGGCCTCCGTGATCCCGATGTTCTTTGCAACATAAGTGAGCAGTTCCGGCGGAATATACCGGTAGACTGCCTGAATATCCTGCATTATCGGGATAAGCGACTCCTTTCCTTTTCCATGTGCGGCTATTATCTCATCCGCTTTTTCATAAAATGATCTGTCAAGCATAAGACCTCCCATTGGTTATGAAATGATTATATTTATTCTACCAGGAAAATACTATTTTTTTAAGTATATCCTCGTCCACATCAAAAGACGCCGACTCCATCTTGGCCCGGTTATTTCTTACCGCCTCAAAGGTCCTTGTAAGTTCATCTTCCGGGATGCTCATATTTCCAAAGACCCTGTTGATATAGGACCTCAGATCGTCTGTTCCGGCAAAGCCGGATAATCGCAGAAGCCTGTCCCTTTCTTCAGCGGAAGCAGCTTCCATAAAGCCCGGAAGGAAATATCCCACAGCCCTCCCATGGGCAAGACCCATATCATAGGTGATGGTATAGCTTAATGCATGCGGAAGGGATGTTCCGCTCTGGGCGATGGACATTCCCGCAAGTGTGGCCGATCGCATTAGCAATCCGCAATCTGTCTCATCCGCGCTCCTGCCGCCTCCTGTTACATCCTTTATCATGGCCCAGGCTTTAAGGCCTGCTTCGGCCGTCATCCTTACATAGTCATCGGCTTTTGCGTTCAGCATGCTCTCATACAGGTGAGAAAGAGCATCAACGGAACTGTTTACTATAAGGGTCTGTGAGGCATTTTTAAGATATTTGCCATCGATCAGTGCCATTACGGGAAATATCTTATGTACCATGGATATCTTGGTCTTTTTATCATGGCGGGTAAGGACCGATACGCCTGTTACTTCGGAACCCGTACCGCATGTTGTGGGAACGCAGACAAGAGGAAGTGCCGAAGGGTCCGCGCTTTTGTCATACAGGTAATCGGGTCCGGCTTCCGGATGCTTCAGTATAAGAGCTATGGCCTTGGCCGCATCCATAGGGGAACCCCCGCCTATACCGACGACAAGATCAATGTCCTGCGAAGCATATTTATGTCCCGCAGCCAGGACCGTATCCGTTGACGGATTCTCCTCAACGTCCGAAAAGACCGAATATTCAACTCCATGCTCTTCCATTACCCGGATCACGTCATCAAATGAACCGTTCAGAAAGGCCGATCTTTTTCCTGTTACGATAAGAGCCTTACTGCCAAGGGCAGCTATCTCCTCACCGTGGTTTAATACACAGTTCTTCTCATCGTATACCCTGACAGGCATATAGTATTTCATGTCATACTCCAGGTTTTGTCATCGTTCATTCCCGCGGAAAAACAGTCCCAGCATGCCCGGACCGACATGTGAGCCGGAAAAGGGTTCATGCTGGCATATGGTAACTGTTACTTCCGGGGTTATCTTCTCTATGAGTCCGGCAAGCATTTCAGCGTCTTCAAGGCAGTCACCGTGAGAGATAAAAACCGTCTGTTCACCGCTCCTTACCCTCTTCTCATCATATTTTCTTGCAAGTTCCTCTATGGATTTTCTGCGGCCTCGTACCTTGGCGCAGGATATGATATGTCCTGTTTCGTCTCCAAACAGGATGGGCTTTATATTAAGTACGGAACCGATCATTGCGGTCACTCCGCTCACACGACCGGTACTCTTTAAATAATTAAGATCGTCTACCGTAAAATACTGGCATGTATGCTGCACTTCATCATCAAGTATGGAAGCGGCTTCCCTTGTCGCCATACCCTGCAGGCTGAGCTTTGCGGCGCGTATGGCAAGCAGACCGTTACCGAATCCGCAGCCGAGAGAATCGACTATATGGACAAAACGGTCCTTATATGTCTCCATAAGCTCTCTGGCGGCATTCACAGCCGCATTAAACGTCCCGCTTATGCCGGAGCTCATCGATATATATATTACATCCAGTCCTTTCTTCAGAATGGGTTCAAACCGGGATATGAACAGATGCGTGTTAAGAAGCGATGTGTGGATCACATTGCCCTTCTTTATCCCTTCATAGAATTCATGGCCGTTAAAGCTGTCAACATCGCCACTGTAAACCTCAGTCTTCCCGTTTATCGTGTATTCACAGGGAAGAAGCGATATCCCTTTAAGCATATTACCGGGTAAATTGGCGGTCCCGTCCGCAAACACTTCAAAAAACTGCATGCTGCCTCCTCCTCATTGGTTCGCTCGGGGATAAACCTAATATGCGTAAGGAACGCACATATAGGCATAGGGGCTAGGGTTAGCCGGGATCATCTGATATGAACAGCTTACGGGAGCCGGCAGACACGGCTTCTGAGCAACCGTGGTCGGCATTACATACGGTGTATACGGGTACAGGGTCGTATAAGGAACAACGCAATAATTACCTGCCGGATACACATAAGGCGTACTCATTACAGCCGGTGTGGGATTGTAGGTTGAATAAAAAGAAGGAAGACGTCCTTCCTTGATACCATATGTAAGATAGTGCCACAGGAGCCGCTCGGGGTATTTACCGTTGGCATATGCCGCCTGCATCTCGGGATAAATACTCGCATAAAAATCAGAATCAAACTGGGTTCCGTCAGGAAGCAGGTAAACCTTGGCCTGTACCTGTACCGGGCTTACTGCCGCATATATGGCAAAGACTGTGATAAGAGCGGTTACCGCCTTGATCATCCGGATAATATGTGATCTTTCACATCTGTTTCTCATTTCATACCTCCTTGTAGACCACTGAACGCGCAATCGTATTAGTTTATTATACTCCTTGAAAAAAGGCCGGTCAATTCAATCAGCATAATCATCCTCATAATAGTCACCGGATTCTTCAAGGTTGTAGTATTCTATTCCGTCACCGTCTTCATTTTCCTCATAATTGTCGTATTCTTCGTAGGTCTCATCGCCATATGCATCATCAGTATATTCTTCATATCCGGCCTCAGCCGGCTCTGCGGCTTCCTCATCATATCCTCTCGGTTTTCTTGCGATCAGATGGAGAATGTGGCTGTGATGCAGGATAAATACCGCCGTCATCATAAAAAGATGTGTATAAAAGGCTCCGACTATATAATAATTGCGCTCAAGAAGATACCCCTGTGAGAAACCGAAATAGCACAGAAGGCCGGTAAGCAGCAGCCCCAGTATCAGAAGGTAAATATTCTTCACCATGTTCTTCAGTGACTCGATGAAATCCAGAAACGATGCATCGAAATAGATAAAGCGTCCGACCATAAGGCCCAGATAATACAGAACGACCGGGTTATACTCGCTGGCATCTCCTATATTATTAAGATACGCCAGAATAAAGATAACGTAGAACATGCCGAGCATACGTACAGTCGCCTTCTCGCTCTTGTCTATCCGCTTAAGCGGTATGAATATCTTATCCAGTATGGTGTTCAGAACACATGAGAGGCATATGAGCAGAAGAAGAACGAAGTCCTTGCCGCTCTCCCATATGTTTATGAAGGTGGAAAACCTCATGTATTCTTCGCTTCCGACCTCACCCTGCAGGATCGTATATATGTGATTTATGATCACGTATGCACATGCAAAGGACATTACAGACGTGGCCGAGATTATCATTTCATAAAATCTCTGGACCCGGTTATGTGACCTCTCATATATCGCCCTTCTGCGGGCCTTTTTCTTAAGACCCAGAGTTGACAGCCTCACACCGCCCAGGATCACAAGTACGCACAGGATGACTCCCGCAAAGGCAAGAGTCAGAAAGATAAGCTTTTCTCTTGTTGTAAAGTCCGGATTTAAATATGCATCTACCGTCATTTCATTTACCTTTTCATTTTAATTGCATTCCAGATATTTATGTTCAGTATACCACAATAAAGATGTTTGTGTTTTGTGTTCAATTATGAAAATTAAACAAAACATCATAATAAATCGTAAAATTCTTATAAAATCTAATAAAATATCAAAATATATGTATATAATTATATAAGTTTATGATATAATTTGAATAAATAAACGTGACTTAATATCAATTTCGAGGTGATACCATGACTTACAGGGAGATAGTGGACCGGGTTCGGGAAGTATTTGAATATGCTGATGCCCGGAATATATTTGAACATATCGCGATACAGGTAAACATCACGGGCGAAGGTGCGGGGATCATGTATGTCGAGATAGCTCAGCGACAGGTCAGCGTGGAGCCCTACGATTATTATGACAGGGACGGTCTTATCACCATTGATTCCAGGGTACTTATGGATATCTGCGATAAGAAATACACACTCAGATACGCATATAAGCAGGGACTGCTTACCTATCAGGGGAACGAGCGTAAGTTCATGGCCTGCCTTAACAATGTTACCATCTGATGCTGCTTTACTGTCATTGACTTATTTGGTCAGGAATTCATTTATCATAACCTCAGCTTCTTTTACGGGATCGGCATCCATATCAATCCAATGGATGTCTTTTCTTTTTCGAAACCATGTCATCTGCTCCTTGGCAAGATGACGGATCTCCATAAAGAGCTTGTCATGAAAGGCAGAAAATGCGGTATCTGTGTCCGGCCGGCCAAATTCTCCCCGTAAATACATAAGGATATACCGGTACTCAAGGCCCAGTTTGTACAGAAATTCATCAGTGGCGCCTTCTTCACGGAGCTTCTTAACTTCATCTATCATTCCCATTTCCAGACGCTTATCAAGGCGGATGCCTATCCGTTCATACAGGACTTCTCTCGGCCAGGTCACACCGATCACCAGGGTTTCATACCTTGGTTTCTTCTCTCTCTCGCCGCTTTTCCCGAGCAGGGCC
>JAILCT010000225.1 GCA_024690425.1 Lachnospiraceae bacterium
CCGTTTCCGTAAGACCCGAAAAAATGAGATTCGCTAAGGAACCTCATGATGGCTTTGAGCTTGTGGCTGTTGTAAAGGACTATATATACGTCGGCTCGGTCTTAAAATGCATAGTTTCACTTCCCAACGGAAATGAGTTAAAGATCGAGAGGCTCGCGGGCCAGGAGCTGCCGGAAATCGGAAGCAGGATATATCCCTACTGGGAACCCGCAGATGCGGTCCTTATACACAACGACAGTTATAAGATCTTTAAGATCCTGGATGAGATCAAGCTTGCCTGAAAAAATGTGGAAAGGAGGAACAGATATGGACGGAAAAAGATCAAAGCATGAGTTCAGGTCGAATACACTTCCTGCTTTTGTTACGGTCGGACCGGTATCATTGCTTCTTATGTTTCTGGTTGTTGCTCCACTTGTCTTCGTGGCCGTGATGAGTTTTTGCGGGACAGACGAATATTATAACGTGGTTTACAGCTTTACCGCCGAAAATTACGGCAAACTTCTTTCGGTAGACTATCTTAAGATTTATGCAAGGTCCCTGCTGATCTCCCTTATTACCACGCTCTTATGTGTTCTTATCGGATATCCCTTTGCATATATCATTGCCAGGACAAAAAGCAAGAAGAGGCAGTTATTGTATATGCTGGTGATCATCCCGTTTTGGACCAATTCATTGATAAGGATCTACGGATGGAGATCTTTTCTGGGAAACAGCGGATGGCTGGTAAAAGCATTGCAGTTTCTGCATATCATACAGGAGCCGGTTGATTTTCTGTATAAGACGGGAACAACGGTACTGGGTATGGTTTACTGTTTTGTTCCCTTTATGGTCCTTCCGTTATACACGGCAATAGAAAAGCTTGACGGAAGCCTTTTGGAGGCATCGAGCGATCTTGGAGCCAAACCGGTCCGGACATTGTTTGAAGTTATCCTTCCGCTGACATCGGGAGGGATATTCTCCGGATGCATAATGGTATTTATTCCCTGCCTCGGTTACTTCTTTGTTTCGAATATCCTGGGCGGAGGCAATACGGATATGATCGGTAACCTGATCGAAAGACAGTTTAAGAGCGCAAACAACTGGCCGCTTGGAGCAGCACTGTCAATAATCCTGATCCTGCTTACATTGCTTTTAGTTAAGCTGTATCAGAGACTCGGCGGCGATATGGAAAGCCTGGGAGTATAAGGTATGCCTATGAAGAAGATAAGAAAAGAAAAAAGAAAAAAGGGTATCAGCATAGTATTCTGCATGGCAGTATATCTGTTTTTGTTTCTTCCGATCTTTGTTGTCGTGGCCAATTCATTTAACGCCACAACATCAAAGCCATACCTCAGTTGGAAGGGTTTTACCTTCGACTGGTATGTAAAACTGTGGAGCAACTCATCGTTGCTTGAATCCTTTGCCAACACCATGATAATAGCCCTTACCAGCACCCTGCTGTCGACGATCATCGGAACGCTTGGTGCGGTCGGGATCTACAGGTATAAATTCAAAGGAAAAGGAGTGATCAACGGATTGCTGTATATCCCGGTAGTAATTCCGGAGATCGTTATCGGCATTGCTCTTCTGACGATATTTTCAAACACGGGAGTTCCCAGAGGAATGCTGACCCTGATCCTTTCACACGTAAGCTTCTGCGTTCCTTATGTGATCTTCAATGTAAGGGCCAGACTGTCGGGATATGATTCTTCCATTGAGGAGGCGAGCATGGATCTTGGTGCGAACAGGGTTGTAACATTTTTTGAGATCACCCTTCCGGTCCTGGCACCGGGAATTGCAGGAGGAGCCCTGCTGGCGTTTACGCTTTCGATAGATGATGTTATCATCAGCTACTTCGTGAACGGACAGACAAAGACTTATCCGTTGAAGGTAATGGAAAGCATTAAAAGCGGTGTTTCTCCGGATGTAAATGCACTCTCAACGCTCATATTGCTGGGTACGATCGGCCTGGTGATCCTGACGCAGAGCGGTATTTTATCCGGTAAGCATAATAAAGTCTGATAAAGACAGGATAGGAGGAGAAATATTATGAAGAAAAGAATGATCACGGCATTATTGGTTTTAGCTTTAACGGCAATGAATATATCAGGGTGCGGTACAGGCGCAAAGTCAGATGCACCCGCGGGAAAGGGAGAACTGAACCTCTTTGTGTGGACAGAGTATCTACCCGATTCCGTGGTCAGTAAATTCCAGGAGGAAACAGGTATAAAGGTAAATGTTTCAACATACTCTTCCAATGAGGACATGCTTGCAAAGGTTAAATCGGAAGCCGCAGGTGCATATGATGTCCTGCAACCCAGTGATTATATGGTAGCACAGCTTATCGCGCAGGATATGCTTGCCGAGCTTGATTTTGACAAGCTTCCCAACTTCTCGCATATAGGAGACAATTACAAGGATCCAAGCTACGATCCGGGTAATAAGTTCTCGGTACCTTATATGGGAGGTGCGGGAGCTTTAGCTGTCAACACCGATAAAGTTGATATTGATATCACCTCTTATGCCGATCTGTTTGATCCTGCACTTGAGGGTGAAGTAGTGATCCTGGATGATTTCCGAGCTGTTATCGGAATGACATCCAAGTCACTTGGGTATGATCTTTCCGAAACTGATCCTTCTAAGCTTGAGGAAGTTGCCGGTAAGCTGATGGAGCTTAAGAAGAATGTTGCCCTTTATGATTCCGATTCACCGAAGAGTGCACTTATTTCGGGTGACTGCTCTGCAGGAATGATATGGAGCGCCGAGATAGCCATGGCTATGGAAGAGGTTCCATCCATAAAGGTTGTATACCCTGATGAAGGTGCATACCTGTTCTTTGATAACTGGGTAGTAACAAAGGATGCCCCCAATTATGATAACGCGATCACATGGATCAATTTCATAATGGATCCCGAGAACATGGCAATGGTCCTTGAAGAGTTCCCGTATCTGTGCGCAAATACCGATGCGATCGCGATAATGGGCGATGATTACAGCAATAATCCCGCAAAGAACCCTCCGGCTGATGCTATCGCAAAGGGAAGTTATGTAGAGAACCTGGACAGTGAAACCCTGGATATCTACAACGAAATGTGGACCAAGCTTAAAGAATAAAAGAGTAATGATTGGAGATGATACTATGTCGATCGATTTTCTGTACTTAAGTGAAGAAGATATGATCCGGGCCGGTGTTCTTGACGCAGACAGATGTGTAAAGACCATGGAAGATGTCATGAGTCTGTTCGGAAAGGGCGACTATATAATGGGCGGACCCAAGGGTGATGAACACGGCTTGCAGATCAACTTTCCAAAGACTAAGGACATAGCGGATTTTCCGCTGGATAACGGTCCGGACAGAAGATTTAATGCAATGCCCGCCTATCTTGGCGGAAGGTTTCATATCGCAGGTCAGAAGTGGTATGGATCCAATCATGAGAACCTTAAAAAAGGATTACCCAGATCGATACTGATGGCAACATTAAATGATGTTGATACGGGTGCTCCAATAGCATATATGTCGGCCAACCTGTTAAGTGCAATGCGCACGGGTGCCATGCCCGCGATGGCTGCAGCGTACCTGGCCAACAAGGATTCAAAGGTCCTGTCGATACTTGGCCCGGGAGTGATCAATAAGTGCGCGCTCATGTGTTATATGGCAGTCCTTCCCGAGATCAATAAGGTCAAGATCAAAGGATCCTCCGTAACGTCGGCATCAACCCTTTCCTTTAAGAAGTTTGTGGAAGAAAGATACCCGCAGGTTAAGGAGATAGAGATCTGTGAGACATTAAAGGAGGCCTGCGCGGATGCGGATGTTATCAGTGAAGCCATGTCGGTCACCCCGGATAAAGCAGAGGAATTTCATCTTGACTGGTTTAAGAAAGGAGCCTCCGTATTTTCGATGGGCAGCTTCCTCTACCGTGATTTCGACGAGCTTACGGGAACGACGATGGTAGTTGATAATTACGGAATGTATGACAAGTACATGAACAATTTCATTGCCAGAGGGCCGGTCGACGAGCTCGGCAGAAAGAGGGAATGGGTGATCATGGGTATACATTTCATCCACCTTGTAAGAGAGGGAAAAATAAAAAGGGAGCAGGTTTTGAACCTGTGCGATATCGTAAACGGGATATCTCCCGGAAGAAAAAGTCAGGATGAGATCGTGATGTGTTCAAGCGGCGGAATGCCTATAGAGGATGTTGCCTGGGGATATGAATGCTACAGAAAAGCTGCAGAGCTTGGTATCGGAACGAAACTTAATCTATGGAACGAGCCGTTTATGAAATAGCAGTGAGAAAGATTATCTGAGGATAGGGACGGAAGGAAGTCGATATTATGAGCTATCCGAAAATTGATTTTTTATATCTGAATGAAGAAGACATGATAAAGGCCGGCGTTAAAGATATGCCGGCATGTATTGAAGCTATGGAAGAAGTTGTAACCTGCCTTAATGCCGGTGATTACGTTATGGGAGGGGAAAATCACAATTCACACGGTTCACAGGTGTCATTCCCCAAAACCTCACCCTTTCCCAATATGCCAAAGGATGAAGGAGAAGACCGCAGGTTTATGGCAATGCCGGCTTATATAGGCGG
>JAILCT010000252.1 GCA_024690425.1 Lachnospiraceae bacterium
CCGATTGTTCGAAAGAGGAGGCTTTTATAAT
The DNA here is from genome assembly GCA_024690425.1 of Lachnospiraceae bacterium. The sequence goes on from JAILCT010000252.1 coordinate 32, forward strand.
GAACAGGGAACAACTTCACGATTATATTTCCGGAAGCACCGGAAATGAGAGCAATATCTGTCAGATATATGCGATCAAAGATGGTGATATAGTCTATGATGACTGCTGGCGGGGATTTAAGACCGGGGATGCGATGAATGTCAACTCCGTGACCAAAGGTGTTATGGGGCTGCTCGCCGGAATTGCACTGGATAAGGGCTACATCAACGATCTGGATCAGAAGGTGATGGAATTTTTCCCTGATTACGCTGTAAAACGAGGGGAGAAGACCATATACGATGTCACGATCAGACATCTCCTTACTATGACAGCTCCATATAAAGGTAAGTCAGAACCATGGAAGAAGGTGTGTACTTCACAGAATTTTACATATGCTATACTTGATCATCTGGGAGGACGTAACGGAATAACAGGTGAGTTCCGGTATGCTACGCTTGGCATTCAGATCCTGACAGGAATAATCGAGAAAGCTGCCGGGGAGAAATGCATAGATTTTGCCAACAATAATCTGTTTAAGCCGCTTGGGCTTCCGGAGCGTATACCACACAGCGACAGTTCTAAAGAGGATCAGTTTGATTTCTTTATGAATAAGAATCCCAGGAAATATGAGTGGTACGTTGACCCGCAGGGCAGTGTCACTGCCGGCTGGGGATTATGTATGTCGGCAAGAGACATGGGTGTGATCGGTGCGATGGTGCTGGGTGGAGGCCTGTATAATGGGAAAAGAATTATCTCAGAAGAATACCTGAAAGACATGCTGACGCCTCATATTAAGCTTGGTGAGCGATTTGGCTTCATGAACTATGGCTACTTATGGTATAAGCCCTACGATGATAAAGAGGTTTATGCGGCAATCGGTGACAGCGGAAATATCATCTATGTTAAAAAAGAAGAAAATGTATCGGTGGGAATGACAGGCACATTCAGGCCGAGGATCTTTGACAGAGTGGAATTCATAGAAAAGGTAGTTTTACCGGTAATTGAAAATGCAGTATAGTTAAGATCTGGATGCTTTTCGTTTCGCAGGAATATTTTTTTAAGTGCTCTAACGGAGAATAGATTATGTATGTTGGACAATCGGTGAAACGGGTTGATGCAATCGATAAGGTTACAGGTTGTGCAAAATACACGGATGACCTGTGTAATAAGAGTACTTATGTTGCAAGGGGCCTTGGGGACCCGCCGGAATTGTATAAAGCTTTTTCCGAGGCTGGTCTTATAGAAGACAGCGAATAACTATGAAGAGGAAAAAAATGAAGCATCAGACCAGCTTTCTTTGAAAGAATGGCGATCTGATGCAGATAGCAGTATTATAGATGTAGTTGATCAGGTGTTTACAGTATATGCAGAGTAAAGAATTCTTTATAAACAGCGACGGGATCCGTCTTCATACCAAGCTTGACCGCCCTGAAGGGATGGAAAAAGGTCCCCTCTGTATCTTGATCCACGGGTTTACCAGAGATATGGAGGAGGAGCATCTTATTGCCGTCAGGGATGCTATGATCGATATGGGAGTCTCGGTGCTCCGTTCGGAAATGTATGGGCATGGTGGAAGTGACGGAGAGTTCAGGGATCATACACTCTATAAATGGATCACAAATACTATATCGGTCATAGACTATGTCAGATCGTTGGACTTTGTGACAGATCTTATACTGTGCGGCCATTCACAGGGCGGGCTGCTGGCAATGCTGGTAGGAGGAATGTGCCCGGACTGTTTCAAGGCCATCATCCCCCTATCCCCGGCCTGGATGATCCCGGAAACATGCAGAGATGGAAACATTCTTGGAACGGCGTTTGATCCGGAGCACATTCCGGAAACGGTCATTTCCGATGACGAATGGGAGATATCCGGGAATTATATCCGGGTAGCGCAAACCATTGTTTTAACGGCTATCTGAAGGAGCTGGAGGATGCAATAAGGGGATTTTTGAAGGGACAGATCACGTGAAGAAACCTGATGATACAGAAATTAAAATTGATCAGTTCAGGGAGATCCTTAAAAGTTCTTCCTATGTTGTTTTCCTCGGCGGGGCGGGAGTTTCTACAGAGAGCGGCATTCCTGATTTCCGGAGCAAAAACGGCTTATATCATAAGACTGAGAAACGGTTTTCGAAATAC
>JAILCT010000267.1 GCA_024690425.1 Lachnospiraceae bacterium
TCTTCCGGCTCATATCCATGATCTTCAAGAAGAAGTATTCATCATCAGGATAGCCGTATCCGTGACGACGCAGGGTTTTGATCTTTTGGTTGATCCCTTCGATCTTGCCGGATGATATTTTGTAAGTTGCATGAGCTATGACACCCTCAAAGTGGGTATCCATTAGCTTGCCAAACCAGAGTAGATGCTTATTTCCTGTGGCTTTGCAGATATCTATGATATCGATGATCGCATCAGCCATTTTTGCTTCGTCGATCATGGCATAAGCAGCGGACAGTTTCTCCTTGATCAGATCAAGGGTAAACAACAGCTTATTCTCCTGCAAGAGTGCATCGTACTTTGCTTCGTTACCGCCCTTGCGCTTTATGTCTTCTGTTTTGAAGAGAGGACTGCCCTTATGAACAACTCTCTCTGATGCCGCATCTTCGTCTTTCTTCTGAAGAGTCGAACGGCTGGACATCAGAATATAGCGGGTCTTCTTAAGCGCTCTGGCAGCCTCTGCGTTGCCTTCTTCATAGAGCCGTCGCTGTTCATCCTTTCGGACTTCGCTGACCACCTTGTCATTGAAGTTCTTGATGATATGAAAGTAATCGAACACCGGCTGGATCCAGTAGCATTTTTCCTCAAATGCTTCCTGGAAATCGGAGTTCATGTCACAGGCAACAGCCTCAACACCGGACATCCATTCCATTCCGACATGATCGATGAAGTCATAGACAACCTGCTTTGACTTCCCCTTCTGGATCCACAGAATATGTCCGGTTTCGAGGTCTATGATGTGGGTGGCATACCGGCGGCCGTTATGAAGTTTAAATTCGTCAATACCGAGGAATCTGGCTGGTTTTTCAGGCTTGATAAGCTTAGTGCCACCATCGGTCGTATAAATACCCTGAAGACGTTTTTTGTCGATCTCCTTGACTGTGTTTTTGTTAAGCCCTGTGATATCTGCGATATCCTTGTTGGTGTAAGTTCCATGAGCGAGCAGATCACAAACGTACTGTAGCAGTGTCTCCGTAATACGATGCCCGGCTGCCTTGAAGGAGATAAACTGGCTTTTGGTAGCAGCACACTTAGGACAACGCAGCTGGTTGTGCGGAAAACATAGGCAACTATAGCTTCCGCCGATGTTAAGATGCCAAAGGTAAATATCCCTGCTGCTGTTAATGTGCATCCGCTGGCCGCATGAGCAGATCCTCTCTTCTTCCGGAAGATCAAGCGTGCCTCGGTGACAATAGACGATCTTATCGGAACTTGATCGCTTGACAGAGGTTTCCGTGTTGCGGAATCCGTATAAGCTGGACGGAATAAGTATATACCCGGTTGACTGCGTAATTACCAGTTGTCCATCTGCTTCGGTTCGTATATAATCCATGATAAAGGATCCTCCTTTTGATTGGTTGTTACATCCGCCAAGATGCAATTCAATCGTTAAGGTTGATCCTTTTTTATGCAACTGTCAATGTACTATGCCGCCAGGCATACGGCCGGGGTATCACATAGAAAAAGTGATTGACCCTATATAAAAACACTTTCCGGAACCATTCCCGGAAAGTGAATTTTATCATATCAGCAGGTTTATGTAAAATCCTGCTAACCTATCGTAAACTCCATCTCGACATCTGACATTTCAGCAGGAAGATCTCTTTCACCCACCACATTAAGAAGAGGAAAGCCCGATGCAGACAGATGTACCCTGTGGAAAGCGCTGCAGCGGCAGTTGTATTTATCTCTTTCCTGGGCATGATAGGCTATCATCAGCCTGCCGTCCATATCATAGAAAAATGAATTGTGGCCGGGTCCAAGTATACCTTCTACAGACTGAAGATGAAGAACTGCCGTAGGCTCCTTTTTCCAGGAAGAGATATCCAGAAGATCCGCACCGACTTTTCCCTTAAGATATCCCACAACATAAGCCGGTCCGCAGGCATCACCGCCTGAATATGAAAGATATACCGTATCCCCGGATATCAATGCATAAGGTCCTTCATTATTGATAGTACCCGACTGATTTTCCCAGCCGTATAAAGGCCTTGATAAAAGTACCGGTTCTGATGTGAGTACCCAGGGCTTTTCAGGATCCGTGGTTGCGATATAGAGCATGGATCCCGTATCCTTTGGCGTTCCGATACCATAACGGTACGACCATGCCAGATAAGCCTTTCCTGCCGATTCAAAATACGTCATATCAAGTGTGATACCGTCCTCTGTAAGGAAGTGATCGTTCATCCTCTTTACACGTATGGGATCTTCCCAGTCTTCCGCACACATTATATTCCCGCCTTTCTTAAGACGCATCATGTGGCACTGGGGCCCCCAATTTTTATTGCTTACGGCAAACAGTATATAAAGCCTTCCGCCTATCACATGGAATTCCGGAGCCCAGAATGTCTGACAGAGTCCCCTTTCCTCATCATAATCAAGGATTATCTTTGTCTCGACATCATCTGTAAATAATCCGTCAACGGTATCCGCACATCTGACATATAGACCTATATCGTTTACGTTATCATTCGTTGCTATATAGTACCACTTTCCTTCGTATAAGAAGATCACCGGATCTGCAAGTCCCACTGTTAACGGAAAACCGGTATCTATCGCCTGCATATGTCCCGTTATCCTGTACCTTCTGTTTCCCATATCTCTAAGAGATGCGATGCTCCAGTATACAGGCTTAAGATCCTCCGATCCGTCCGAATAGATAACTCTGACACGGATATCCTTTAATTCTTTAAGGGAATCAACCCTTACATCTTCGGGTACGGAAACACTCTTAACTTCCAAAGGTATCCAGCGTTCACTAACAGCAGGAAAGAGCTCATCCGGGAGCTCTATGCTTTCAGAAGCCTCAGGACCAACAGCATCCGCAGAGCATTCTTCAAAGTTAACGAAATCCTTTGTACTCCAGGCAATGATACTTTCTTCTCCTGACGCAACCGGCTGTCCTTCCTTATCGATCACTTCGGCATAAATAACATACCCGTCATCTTTTTTAACCACAAGCGGATTACGTATCCCTCTTTCATCCAGAGTGTTGTCTTCCTTTATCTTTGCTTTTGCAAATAAAATACCGTAATCCTGGTTAAGGACTGTTTCCTTCCCGTCACTGCATACCGCAAAATGCACACTGTTTCCAAGCGCTGCGGGATAATTCTTACCTGTCGGTTTTCTTGTAAATACTCTGAGTGTAAACATATTCCCTCCTAGAATACTTCCGCTACTTCCGCGCCTTCTTTTACGAAAGCGATGAACTTATCTATCGGTGCTTCGCATTCAATCCACTGTCCGCCTTTGACTATCGCCTTGCTGTTCACGTCCTGCCAGCTGCCTTCCGGAAGATATACTTTCCTTGATATGCAGCCCTGCTCAGTGATAGGAGCAAAGAGTATATCTTCACCAAACATATACTGGTCCTCAAGCTCATAGCATACGGGATCCTTATAGTAGTCAAAGAACATGGGACGCATTATGGGCTTACCTTCCTTTGATGCGATATCCATATACCTGCATATATAGGGTTTAAGGCGCTCACGGAGTTTTACCAGTTCAGCCAGTATCTCATAGTTTTCATCACCGAAGCTCCATATCTCATTTTCGCCTCCGGTACGTTCCTTTATCCCGGGGAAGCGCTCTTTCTGCTCCGGTGTACGGATCCTGGCACCATGTAGTCTCATTACAGGGCAGAACACTCCGAACTGTGCCCACCGCACTATCAGCTCACGGAAGTATTCACTCCTGGTATCCCCGGAATGAAAACCTCCTATATCACTGTTCCACCAGGGTATGCCGCTCATTGCCATTGAAAGGCCTGTCTTCACGCTCATGCGCAGGTTTAAGAATGTGGATGCTATGTCACCGTTCCATACAAGAGATCCGAATTTCTGGCTTCCCGGATATGCTGCTCTGGTAAGTACTATCACTTTATCCTCTCCGGCTTCCTTTAATCCTTCATAAAACAGCTTACTATAGTAATAGGGATAAAGCATGGCCGTCTGTGCACCGTTTCCTGCATAGAA
>JAILCT010000015.1 GCA_024690425.1 Lachnospiraceae bacterium
TCGTGCCGCCGCATCGATCGTACTTCCCGTGGTAAATATATCATCGACCAGTATAATGTTATTTAATTTTACAACATCAGAGGCTATTTTAAAAGCCTTTTTCAAATTATTTTGCCTCTGTGAGGCACTAAGTGACTTTTGGACTGCCGTTTTTGCCTGTCTCTTTAAGATGTCTTTTCTTAAGGGTATATCAAAGCGGTCCGAAAGCTTTCGGGCAATAAGTTCCGCCTGATTATAGCCGCGTTTCGCAAGCCTGCTCTTATGAAGAGGGATCGGGATAAGGGCCTGTGCCCTGCAGGACATTATATAGCCTTGAAGAAGATCACCCATCTTGCCTGCATAGTAATCGGCATATTCCGCACGACCGCCGTATTTGAACCGATAGATGCTCTCCTTTAACACATCATCATAAATAAATGCCGCACGGGAGCTGTCAAAAAAGTGTTCATGGCAGGAGCATTCACCGCACAGGATCTGTGTCTCATCAGACAGGCTTCGGCCGCACTTCATGCATCGCGGTTCACTGACTTTGCAAAAACCATCCCTGCACTCATCACATACATATGTACCCGTCCCGTTTACTATATCATCGCAGACAGGGCATCTTCTTGGATATATCATATCGATCACTTTATCGGCAGTTCTCATATATACATCTCCCGTAAGCTGTCAGAGAGCCCGGTATATCTTAAATGCTCGTCGGCATTGTCTGTCATGGAATAGATCCTCTCCCTGCTGCCGAGTAACACAACACAGTTCTTAGCCCTTGTAACCCCTGTATAAAGAAGGTTCCTGTTAAAGAGCATCCTGGGTCCCGAAAGAAGGGGGATTATGACCGCCGGATACTCACTTCCCTGGGACTTATGGATCGTGACGGCATAGGCATGTTCGATCTCATCAAGACCCGAGAAGGGATACACAACCGACCTCATTCCGTCATACATTACAGTGAGTGTCTCGTTATAATTATCTATCTCCGTGATGATCCCTATATCACCGTTAAATATGCCAAGCCCCTTATCTATAGGGATACCGTACTTACTCTTTATCTCCCACTCGAGCCTGTAATTGTTTTTTATCTGCATGACCTTGTCTCCCTCACGGAAGATCACGTCCCTTGCTTCATATTCCCGCTTCGAACTCTCTGCGGGATTTAAATACCTCTGAAGGATGGGATTAAGCGCTTCCACGCCAAGGCTTCCCTTCCTCATGGGTGTAAGTACCTGGATATCGCACGGATCGGCGCCCACATATGAAGGCAGCTTCTCCCTTATAAGATGGATGATGTTGTTAAGTATAAGGTCAACATTGTCCCTCTCAAGGAAGAAAAAATCCCTGCTCTTATTATCAAGTACCGGATGCTTTCCTTCATTGATCTTATGGGCATTAACGACAATATCGGACACTTCCGCCTGCCTGAATATCTTTTTCAAGGCCACCACCGTGAAGCATCCCGACGAGATAACATCCTTAAGGACGGCACCGGGTCCCACCGAAGGAAGCTGGTTGGTATCTCCGACCATGATAAGACGGACACCGACAGGGATCGCCTTTAGCAGGGCGTTAAAGAGAGGCAGGTCCACCATTGACATCTCATCTATTATCACCACATCCGATTCAATGGGATTATCTTCGTTGGCAGCAAAGTAAAAGCCCTTATCATCGGAATCAGACACACTTAAGTGCAGCATCCTCTGTATGGTCGATGCTTCAGCTCCGGTTGCCTCGGTCATCCTCTTGGCGGCACGTCCTGTCGGTGCGGCCAGAGATATCGACAGACCCTCAAGCTCGAAGTATTTTATTATCATGTTTATTATCGTGGTCTTACCCGTACCGGGTCCGCCCGTTATGACCGTGATCCCGTTCTTTACGGCCTTGATCACAGCTTCCCTCTGGAGGTCTTCAAGCTCTATCTCTTCCGACTTTTCCAGAGTTCCTATCTTCTTAAGTATAAGATCTTCATCTTCGTCTGCAGTGATATCAAGATCCTTAAGCCTTCTTGCGCATGCAAGTTCCATGTGATAGAAGGCTCCGGAATAGACTACCGTGATATCCCCCTTCTGCTTTATGTACAGCCGGCTGTCCATGGCAAGGTTCTGTGCCTGTATCCACACAGCTTCTTCGGGTACGCCAAGGAGCCCGACCGCCCGCGCTATCAGTTCATCCCCCGGAAGGAAGCAGTGTCCTTCACCCGCCGCATCCGACAGTACATACAGGACAGCACTCCTTATCCTGTAATCGGAATCCGGCCTTATGCCGACACGGCCTGCGATCTCATCGGCTATCTTAAAGCCCACTCCATCAATATCATCTGCCAGTAAATAGGGATTTTCATTAATGATGCGGTAACAGTCATTACCGTATTTTTTGTATATTTTATTGGCTAATGTGTTGGATATGCCGTATTGCTGTAAGAATACCATCACCCGGCGAAGGTCCTGTTTATCCATGACCTGGATGGCTATCTCGCGTGCCTTGCGGTCGCTTATGCCTCTTATCTTAGCAAGCCTCTCCGGTTCTTCTTCGATGACTCTGAAGGTATCCTCGCCGAATTCATTAACTATCCTCGTGGCCAGGGCCTGTCCTACTCCCTTGACGGCTCCGGACCCTAAGTATCTGATGATCGATATGGTGTCCTCGGGTTCCCTTACTTCATAGGATTCAACCTTAAACTGCTCACCGTACACGGCATGTTCGATAAAGTCACCCTTAAGTTCAACACTCTCTCCCTCATCGGCATATTTGAAAAAGCCGACACAGGTAATGTCCTCTCCGTCGGACACAAGATTGAGAACGGTATAACCGTTCTCATCGTTTCTGAATACTATATGTTCTATGTAGCCTCTTAGTGTTTCCGTTTACTCTTCCTCGCTTACCACTTCGGATGAAACCGCCGCAACCGCCGATTCATCCGGCTCCTTCGGCAGCTCTGTACCAAGGTTTCTCTTCATCTGCTCATACAGCATCTGGGCCAGTCCGTTATTGGACTGGTCTGCAGCAGCAGAGGAATAATTCTTCCACAGTTCATCCTCAAAATAATTCTTAAGTGTGGACATGGAACCTGAGTCCTCTTCACTTGCCGGAACCATGGACTTCCTCATATTCTTGAATATCTGCTCCGTAAAGTAAGCCTCGAATTCCTTACAGGCTTCCATCAGTTCCTCATCCGACTTGCCTTCCATCCCGTTCTTAAGCTTGTCGGCAAGGTCTGTTGACCTTGATGCGGAATCCTTGACATTATTAAGATACATTGAGCTTATCGATCCGATATCCATTTATTATCTCCTTAACTCATTGGCTTCCTGCATCATGGTATCAGCAGCCTGAATGGTCTTACTGTTCATCTCGTAAGCACGCTGCGCAATGATCAGGTTGACCATTTCATCCGCTATCTGTACATTGGACCCTTCAAGGTAGCCCTGTCTTATTTCCGACTTCTCAAGATTGGCATTGTTGGGGCCTGCCTCATTTATAGCAGGACCTGATGCCGCCGTCACTTCATAGAGGGAATCACCGGCCTTGTTAAGACCCGATGCATTCTGGAACTGCCACAGTCCGATCTTCATGCCCTCTATGGGCTGTGGATTATTGGCAGCATCCGGATAGCACAGCTGGCCGTCCGAAGTTACCGTGATCCTGTCTGCCATGTATTTACCCGCATCTATAACTATCTGCTGCCCCTTCTCATTAAGGACCGGAAGTCCGTCCGAGCTTGACAGCTTAAGTGTATTGTTTCCGCCCAGAGCAAAGTTGAAGTTACCGTTCCTTGTATAGTATACCTTACCGTCTTCACCCTGAAGCCCGAAGAAGCCGTCACCGCCTATCGCAAATGCC
>JAILCT010000032.1 GCA_024690425.1 Lachnospiraceae bacterium
TAAGGTTTGGAAGGAGTACGCCCTGGACAATGCGATGCATCCGGCCATCCTTTCCTTCCTTGATCTTAAGCGCGATTATTTCTATCTTATAGAGAATACGGTAAACGGCCGCTCCTACGTGACGGCCAGGGGCTGGGAGGATCTTTCGGAGATCTTAAAGCTCTACGAGGGGGCCGGTATAGCCGTTGATGATACCCTCATCGACCAGTATATAAGGAATGATGCGGTGGTCAAGGAGTTCTCGGCTTATTACGAGCTCTACAATAAATACAAGAGGGATTACCATGTTGAGGAGATTCTTAAGGGGGCAGTTACGGATGAGGTAGTAAAGAGAGCCGGCGAGGCAGCCTTCGATGAGCGGCTTTCACTTTTGTCAATGCTCATGGACAGGGTCATTTCCGATATAAGGAACTGCCTTGTAAATACCGATTACCTCATATCCTTAAATCCTTATCTTAAGCAGCTTAAGGCAAAATCAATCCCCGCGCCGGAGCTCAACGACGATGACGGTGATGAGGATGTCCTGCAGGCCATGCTTAATATAACCGATAAGCTTAATAAGGACTTAAGGGCACTTAAGAAGGCATCTGCCGTATCAGCTGAGGATGAGAGGATCAGAAGGCTGAGCGTGCGCTTCCTCGAGGAAGGATACAAGGAGGCCCTTAAATCCGATGAGCCCTTCGAGGCTGTCAGGAATAAATACAATACCGAGCTTTCTCTTGTGAGGAAGAGAAGTGAGGATCTTAAGCAGGAGCTTTCGTACCTGTTTGATTTTGCCGGAAGGGCTTTTGAGAACGGTAATGAGATGCTCATCCTGGTCACGGAGCTTACGGTCAATTCATACACGTCAAGGTTTATAGCCCGCTACGGGTGTGATGAATACATGAAATACAAGGATGAGATGATGCTTGAGGAACGCAGCAGCAACCTTAAGGAAGAGATCAGGGAACTTGTTGAATTCACCGAGTGAGTTTACATAAAACAAAATGTGACACTTAAGCTCTGAGCTAAAGTGTCACATGATGTATCGGTTTGGGATAGAGCATGCAGAACTACGATGAACAAACGGGATTGTATTATGAGATAAAGGACAGGGATGGACATAAGTATGCCCTCATCACGGACGTCGATAAGAAGCTTGCGGAAGTGACGGTGCCGGATACATTGGGAGACTGCCCGGTGGAGGCAATAGGCAAGAAGGCTTTTCTTGGATGCAAGGGACTGCGTAGGGTGACCCTGCCTGCCGGTATAAAGAGCATCGGAGAGTGGGCCTTCGCCTTCTGCGATAACCTTACCCGTGTGAACATGGCTCATGCGAGAATGGATCTTGGCAAGGGTGTATTCAAAAACGACGGAAGGCTTAAGGATATTTCCTTATACGATATGAAACCGGAAGGAGAAAAGGAGACGGTATCAAGGCTCCTTGCCGCGGCACCGATATATATGGATGCTGAGTACCTTCTTGATACGGAACATGCGGGAAGCAGTGAATGGTATGATAAGTGGGATACTAAGCTTGCGCATATCCTAAGCCTTAAGGATGATGAGGGTTATCATCTCTATGTCCTGTGCGGTGAGGAAGACCTGCACTTTGACTACGACCAGTATCTTGAGTATAACAGGGAGAAAAAGTCATACCTGTGCATGTTAAGGCTTTATAATGATGCGGCACTTGACGGAAACTTCAGGGATGTGCTCAGGGATTATCTTCTTGGACATAACACGGGCTGTGAGTCGGATGCCGCGCTCAGGGTCCTGCTGCGTGATTTTGCCGATGATAAGGGATATTATGATCTGATGATAAGGGAAGGTGTCATAACACCGGCAAGCTTAGAAGCAGTCCTTCTTAAGATGGGTGACCGGCACCCGCAGATGAAGGCTTTTCTGATAGAATCGATAAGAGGCAATTCAAAGGATGCGGCAGGTACCTTCTTCGATGAGCTTGCCCTGTAGAAAAAACAATGAGAAATATACGGGATAGTAAAAAAAGAATACTGCTTATCCTAATGATCGCGACCCTGCTCGTTTTATCGTTTCCACAGTCCGTAACGAGAGCTGAACCACTTGACGGAGACCCTGAAGAGAGATGGCTTGAGCTTGGAAGAGAACTCTATGAAAACAGGGACAGGGACCCATATGCCTTCCGTGATGGAAGAAGGAGGCTGTTGAGGAGTGCTCCGCTTCCGGCCTCATATGATCTGAGGAATGTAGATACAGATGGTGATGGGGTCGGCGATACAAGCTATGTCACACCCGTGAAGCTTCAGAGTCCGTTCGGCAGCTGCTGGGGATTTGCAGCCACAGCGGCTGCGGAGACAAGTCTTTTGAGTTCGGGGATTGCATCGGGCGATATAGACCTTTCGGAGAAACATACTGCATTTTTTATACGCCGTCCGCTTATCGATCCGGACAGTTCGCAAAACGGAGAAGGATATATATATCCGGATCCCGATCAGAACCATTCGAGCGGGATATATTCCGGCGGTTACTCCTTTTATGCAACGGGACTTTATTCCAGCGGTGCAGGTCCTGTAAGTGAAGAACGCGATGAGCGGCTTGAGTATCACGGCAGTGAAGAAAAGATAGTATATGTGGATGAAATTCCGGTATGCTATGATGAAGATGATGACTGGTGGATAGATGATGAATTAAGATTCATGCAGGATTACATCCTTAAGGAATCTCATATACTTCCTAATCCTCCCGAGATCCTTAAGGGTGTATACGAAAGTGAAGAAGAGAAGTGGGCTGACTTTGACAGGGCTGTCAGAGCCATGAAGGAAGAGATAAAGGCCGGGCGCCCTATTCAGATAGGATATAGAGCCCCCAATGCAATACCGGGTGAAGAGCTTAAAGAGGATTATATAAATACGGCCACCTGGGCTCACTATACTTATAACCAAAATACAAATGCGGATCATGAGGTTGTGATAATCGGCTGGGATGACAATTACCCTAAGGATAACTTTGTCCATGATCTGTCCGGAGATGAAGAATCGCCGGCACCCGAACGTGACGGTGCATGGCTTGTAAAGAACAGCTGGGGCTCCGGAGAAGAGGAATTCCCAAACCGGGATTTAGGAGATTGGGGTCTTTTTACCGGACAGGACAGGGGAGTATACAACGAAGAAACAGAAAAATGGGAATATGAGGCGGAAGATGATGCTGTCCAGACCGGTTATTTCTGGCTGTCTTACGAAGATCTCAGCATAGATATAGTAGAATCACTGGAATTTGATAAGGCTGTGGAAGGCAGGACGTATACAGCCCAGTATGACTATATGCCCCAGTATAACGTAAGTGCTTCCTTTTATGACCAAGAGATCAGGATGGCGAATATTTTCAGAATGGAAGAAGTGACAGGAGGGGAACCTGCCCTTATCGATTGCGTGTCCTGTCAGACAGTCGCCCCGGGAACAGAGGTCCATTATGAGATATACAGGCTCAATGATGGATATCAGAACCCTACAGATGGTGAAAAGGTGGCAGAACTCGATACTGCCTATGCATACGGCGGATTCCATAAGGAAGCTCTGGAAGAACCGGTCCTTATGATGGGCGGTGAGGAATTTTCGGTCGTAGTGACAGAGGCAACTACGGATGGTAAGTACGAGTTACATATTCACTATGGACTTAACAAGAATTGGTATGATAGTCAGAGCGATAAAGAACTCGCTTATTCGGTCGGTATAGTCAATGGCGGCGAGAGCATGGTGTATAGTGAAGTGGATGGATGGGAGGACCTTGCCGGATTGATATCTGCCTGGCGCGAGAGTGACCCATGGTGGAATCAGAGGGATATTGATAACTTCCCGATAAAGGCATATCTTACCCCTTATGACACCCCCGAGATCGTAAGGCCGGAAGCCAGGACCGGCCTTGCTTATGACGGCACGGAACAGGCGCTTGTGACTGAGGGCTCTGTGACGGGCGGTGCCGAGCTGCTATATGGTATTGAAGATGAAACGGGTACGGTGGTTTACGGTCCTTCCATACCCACAGGGATTAATTCCGGTAATTACAGGGTATATTTCAAAGTCACCCAATACGGCTGTGATATCGATTCGGGTGAGATCGAGGTTTCCATAGACAAAAGGCAGCTTGCCATAAGCTTCACAGATAAGGAACATGTCTACGACGGAGTGCCACACGGTCCTAAGGCTTCATTTGCCAATCTGTGCGGGGATGATGAAGTAAGTCCGGTGGTTGATGGCGGAGGACAGACGGATGCGGGGAACTATACCGTCGCGGTAACGGGAATAAGCGGCAGGGATACGGCCAACTACATGCTCCCGGATGCAGGGTGCAGCTGTGAATATGAGATAAAAAAGAGGCGGGTGACTTTTACTTCGGGAAGTACAGAGGAGGTCTACTCGGGAAATCCCATTACAAATGACAGGATCGTGGAGTCGGGTGACGGATTTACTTCCGGCCAGGGAGCGACCTTTACCGTGACGGGATCAAGGACAGAAGCCGGTGAGAGCGATAATACATTCATATATACACTGAAGCTTGGTACGGACGAGAAAAATTATGATATAAGCACGGTTTTTGGGAAGCTTAAGGTTATCGGAAGGGATATCTCGTATGCTGATATAACCTTGGGAGAAGAGAATACCTATGACGGGTCGGCTAAAACGCAGGGATTTTCGGTCAGCTATGAAGGGCATGAGCTTGTAAGGGGGACTGATTATGAGGCTGCGGGCGATAAGGCGACCGATGTCGGGGGCCATATGCTGGTCGTTACGGGCATGGGCAATTACAGGGGACAGCTGTTTAAGAATTATACCATCTGGCCGAAAAAGGATTCCGGCTCATCTTCTGAAGGGTCGTATTCTTCAGAGGATATATTAACTTCGAACTCAGCCGGTTCATCGGGTGTTTTAAAGGGCGATTCAGGTTCTGCAAGAAGGGAAAATACGGAAAAGACAGTACAGCAGGAAGATCAGCAGAAAACAGCATCTTCACAGGCAGGGCCCGAAAAGAGCGATCCGGATAAGAACCAGGCATCTGCGAAGGGTTCATCAACGATAAAGACAGTAAATCTGGTCAAAAATCCCGATCAGGACAAGACATCGGCTAAGGACAGTAAGGAAGATGTCGCTGCAGCCGAGTCACAGGATAAGACCGGGACGGATAAGGCAGGGGCTGAAAAGAGATCCGGAAATGCCGGCACGAAGAGAACGGGAGTAAAGAAGAAAAAGTCACAGGATACGGAAAGCAGGAAGGATGATGAAGGATCCGGGACTGCAAATGAGACCGGGGCCAAGGATACCGGAGCTGACAGTGTACTTTCACAGAATGCGTCAGGAACAGAAGAAACTTACACAACCGGTGAAGGTGTTGAAAAGGGGACCATGTCCGCAATGGAGAAGGGAGCACTGTGGGCTCTTGGTGCCATCCCGCTTATCCTTGCGGGGGGAGCTGTCCTTATCATCAGAAGGAGAAATGCCCGGAGATAGTTCCTGCAAGAAAATATATAAGGTAGATGTGGAGCGGGTAGAAGATATAGAAGAAATACTTTATCGAAAGCCCGCGCTTACCGTTATAGAGGAGGATGGGCCCGGCTGCGGTGATGGCCCAGGGCTCCCAGGTAAAGGCAAGGGCGGTCCCAAGGCATGTAAGGATCCTGCTTCCGTGAAGGAGGTACATTATCGTGACTGCAAGGACTCCCTTGTAGTCGTAGTCGGTATTGAGCTTGTAGGCAAGCAGGCATCCAAGGCCGGTTATGACGATCGTAAGTACCGAAACGATATCGGGCTTGCCGGTAAAGCGGTCCTTTACCTTATCAATGAGCATTATGGTGATAAGGGAGATTGCAAGCGTCAGGAAGACGTTCTGATCATAGGGATCAAGGTTCGTGCCCGAAACGAGCAGGTTGAAGGCATGTTCGGATGCAAGGGCCATGACCATAAGACGGAGCAGGTATTTTGGCCTGCTTTTTGTGTGGAAGAAACCTTCCGTAAGAAGGAAGCAGAATATCGGAAAGGCAAGGCGTCCTATGCTGCGGCCGGCATGGTAGATCTTCTCGTATCTCATGATGGCATCGTAATCGAGCGTGACTATATAGTCCCTGAAATTATGCCAGAGAATAAGGGTTGCA
>JAILCT010000078.1 GCA_024690425.1 Lachnospiraceae bacterium
CAGCTCGTAGCGGAATCGAACCGCTGTTTCCGCCGTGAGAGGGCGGCGTCTTAACCGCTTGACCAACGAGCCATTATGTCAGATCCATATTTCCTTGGGTTGGGCTTTGTCCGACCTGCATAGTATACTAAAAACGCTTTGATTATGCAAGCCTTTTTTCATATTCTTTTAAAGTTTTTATTATTCAGGGCTCTCCTAAACGGGAGAGCCCTGTTATCATACATGATCTAAGCTTATTTTTAAGCTTCCCATTTCCACTCGCGAACCTGTGGAAGATCGAGGCCGTACTCTGCTATGTACTGGTCATGCTCAACCAGGGTATCACGCATCTTCTGGAGAAGGTATGCGCCGCGGTTACCGAGTTGAGGCAGGTGATTGACGATATCCATTACAAGATGGAACCTGTCGATCTCATTCTGGACCCTCATGTCGAAAGGAGTCGTAATGGTACCCTCTTCAAGGTATCCGTGAACACTTAAGTTACGGTTGTGCCTTGTATATGTAAGCTCGTGGATGAGCTTGGGATAACCGTGGAAAGCGAATATTATAGGCTTATCCTTTGTAAAGAGTGAATCATATTCGATATCGGTAAGTCCGTGAGGATGCTTGGTGTGATCTATAAGCTTCATAAGGTCAACGATATTCACGAAGCGTACCTTAACCTCAGGAAGATACTCACGAAGTATGGTAACAGCCGCAAGAGCTTCCTTGGTAGGCGTATCACCGCAGCATGCAAGTACTACATCAGGCTCCTGCCCGGCATCATTGCTCGCCCAGTCCCAGATACCTATTCCCTGGGTACAGTGCTTAACCGCCTGCTCCATGGTCAGCCACTGCTGGCTGGGATGCTTACTTGCTATTATAACGTTAACGTAATTCTTACTCCTTATACAGTGATCGAAGCATGACAGTAAGCAGTTGGCATCCGGCGGAAGATACATACGTACCACATCCGCCTTCTTGTTGGCAATATGGTCAAGGAAACCGGGATCCTGATGGGTAAACCCGTTATGATCCTGCTGCCATACATTTGATGTAAGGATAAGGTTTAAGGAAGCTATCTCCTCTCTCCAGTAAAGATCATTGCATACCTTGAGCCACTTGGCATGCTGGGCACACATCGAATCAACGACACGGATGAAGGCTTCGTATGAAGCGAAGAATCCATGACGTCCGGTAAGAAGGTATCCTTCAAGCCAGCCCTCACACATATGCTCAGACAGGTATGAGTCCATGATACGACCGTCTGTTGCAAGGTCTTCATCAGCCTCATGGTACTGAGCATTCCAGTCACGCTTGGTCTCTTCAAATACCTTGTAGAGGCGGTTACTCATCGTCTCATCGGGACCGAATATACGGAAGTTCTTGGATTCTTTATTGAGCTTGAAGATATCACGTACGAATCCGCCAAGCTCGATCATATCCTGCTTCTCGACCGCACCGGGAGCAGGTACGTCAACAGCGTAATCCTTAAAATCAGGAAGACGTAAGTCACGAAGGAGCTTACCGCCATTGGCATGAGGGTTAGCGGATATCCTGCGGTCACCCTTGGGAGCTATATAACGGTATTTCTCAAGGAGCTGTCCCTGCTCGTCGAAAAGCTCATCGGGCTTATAGGAAAGCAGCCACTCCTTTAAAAGGTCAAGGTGCTCGGGCTTCTCCATGGTGATGGGAACCTGATGGGCACGGAATGAACCCTCTACCCTGAGTCCGTCAACAACCTTGGGACCTGTCCATCCCTTGGGAGTACGAAGAACGATCATAGGCCAGAAAGGACGCTCTGTATTGCCGTTCTCTCTTGCTTCCTTCTGGATCTCCTTGATCCTCTCGATACATGTATCAACAGCTTCAGCCATGAGCTTATGCATCTCCATGGGGTCATCGCCCTCAACGAAGATGGGCTTCCAGCCGTAACCATGGAAGAGGCTTGCCACTTCTTCATGGGTTATATGTGATAATACGGTAGGATTGCTTATCTTATACTCGTTAAGATGGAGTATGGGAAGAACCGCACCGTCGTTAGCCGCATTCAAGAACTTATTTGAGTGCCATGCTGTTGCAAGAGGGCCTGTCTCAGCCTCACCGTCACCTACGATGACTGTAGCTATAAGATCGGGATTATCAAATACCGCACCGAATGCATGGGCTATCGAATAACCAAGCTCACCACCCTCGTTTATGGAACCGGGAGTCTCAGGAGCAACGTGGCTTGAGATACCACCCGGGAATGAGAACTGCTTGTTTAATTTCTTAAGGCCTTCAAGATCCCTTGAAATATTGGGATAAACCTCAGAATAGGTTCCCTCAAGGTATGAGTTGGCAACAAAGAAGTTGCCGCCGTGACCGGGACCCGAAATAAGGATCATATCAAGGTCATACTTGTTGATCGCACGGTTCATATGGGCATATACAAAGTTCTGTCCGGGAACCGTTCCCCAATGTCCTACTATCTTCTTCTTGATCTGCTCCCTTGTAAGGGGCTCCCTTAACATGGGATTGTCAAGAAGATAAAGCTGTGTTGCAGCTATATAGTTAGCCGCACGCCAATAAGCATTTAAGTCTGATAAGTACTGCTCGGTTGAAAATGTGTCATTTGCCATAGCATCTCTCTCCTTCCTTTATTTCCGGGACATAGTATAATTCATCCACCAAACAAATATAATAGCCAAAAGGTAAAATTTACCATATTTTGACTTTTATTTTTGTGCACTATCACCTATCAGCGGGAACTGATATCATATTTGTAATTCTTTTCCCGTTAATAACTTATAACCCTGAAGATATTTATCTATAGTCTTATCCACGATCTCCTGAGGAAGCGTCCAGTTATGACCTTCGTTGCCCTTAAGCCAGTCCCTTGCGAACTGCTTGTCAAATGAGGGCTGTGAATGCCCTGCTTCGTATCCGTCTGCCGGCCAGAAACGTGAGCTGTCCGGTGTAAGCATCTCATCACCGATGACGATTTTACCATCCTCATCAAGGCCGAACTCGAACTTGGTATCCGCTATGATAATCCCCTTTGTAAGGGCATAATCGGCACATTTCTTATAGAGGGCGATCGTATAGTCGCGAAGCTTTGATGCGTACTCTTCTCCCTTGCCCGGGAACCTGTCTTCAAGGTATTTGACCGACTGCTCATAGCTTATGTTCTCATCATGATCACCGATCTCAGCCTTGGTCGATGGTGTGTATATGGGCTCGGGAAGCTTATCAGATTCCTTAAGGCCTTCGGGAAGCTTAATACCGCACACTGTGCCGTCCTTAACATAGCTTGCCCATCCGCTTCCTGTGATATATCCTCTGACGATACACTCAACAGGGAGCATGGTAAGCTTCTTTACCATCATGCTGTTCCCGGTAAATTCGGGTTTTCTGAAAAACTCGGGCATATCGTTGACATCGGTTGATATCATGTGGTTGGGAAGGATATCCTTTGTCATATCAAACCAGAACCTGGACATCTGAGTAAGGACCGCTCCCTTCTTCGTTACCTTATTGTTAAGGATCACGTCAAAGCAGCTTATCCTGTCTGTCGCAACCAGTATAAGGGCTTCTCCGATATCGTAGATCTCCCTTACCTTGCCTTCCTTGATCGGCTTGTAATCAGTACTCATAGCTTATCTCCTTTATATAAAACACAATTAACTATCTCGCACACCTGTACTGGAGGTCTTCCCAGCGCCTGTCGACCTCGTTCTGGAACTGTACGATAAGGTCCTCATTACCCTTCTTAAAGAGGTGCTTAAACCTTCCCTGCTCCCTTAAGAAGTCCTCGATGGGAAGCTTCTTCTTAGGCTCATAGTTAAGTATCCACTTACCGTGGTCGACCTCAAAGAGCGGCCAGTAACAGGTCTCGACTCCCAGCTTGCATATCTTCATTATCTCGGAGGTCTCATACCGCCATCCCCTGGGACAGGGTGCCATTATATTGAGGAATGCCGCTCCTTCTGTGTAAATAGCCTTCTCTGATTTCTCATACATATCCTTGAAGTTCTGGGTAAGCGTTGTCTGGGCAACATAGGGAACATCATGCTCGGCTATTATCGCTGCAAGATCCTTGCGGTTCTGCATCTTACCGTTAGACTGACTTCCTACGGGTGTTGTCGTTGTATCGGCATACATGGGTGTTGCGGACGACCTCTGGATACCCGTGTTCATGTATGCTCCGTTGTCATAGCATACATATACAAGGTCATGGCCACGCTCCATGGCACCTGACAGTGACTGGAAACCTATATCATATGTTCCTCCGTCTCCGCCGAAGGTTATGAACTTGAAGTTCTCCTTCTCTGAAAGCTTGCCCCTCTTCTTAAGGGCACGATAAGCCGTCTCAACGCCCGATAATGTTGCACCTGCATTCTCAAAGGCATTGTGTATATATGAATCCTCCCATGCCGTATAAGGGTACATGAAGGTTGATACTTCAAGGCATCCCGTTGCATTACCGATAACGGCATGATCTCCTTCATGAAGGGCTCTTAACACTCCCCTTACAGCTATCGTGGCACCGCATCCGGCGCACATCCTGTGTCCCGCAGCAAGACGCTCGGGCTTGTTCATTACTTCTTTTAAATTATAAGCCATTCCCGCGCCTCCTAGTCTCTTAATCCTATATATCTGTACTGTTCCAATTCAGTTCCGTTCTTGACAACATCTTCAAGCTCGCCGAATATCTCATATACATGGTCGACGGTAAAGTCACGTCCCGCAAGTCCGTAGATATAACTTACGGCTTCTGTGTTTACCTTATACTTGAACAATGCCGCACACACTTCCATTGACAGGGGGCCGCCATTACCGTTATAAGGCTCACACCTGTCCATGATGGCCAGGCACTTGCAGTTCCTTAAGGCATCGGCAAGCTCTTTTGCAGGGAATGGCCTGAATACGCGAAGTTTTATGATCCCGACCTTCATTCCCTTCTCTCTTAAGTCATCGCAGGCCTGCTTGGCAGTTCCTGCCGCCGATCCCATGATAAGCATTATATAATCGGCATCTTCCGTTCTGTATTCCTCAAAGAGTCCGTATTTGCGGCCTGATATCCTCTCGAAATTCTTCGCAACCTTAAGGATGACATCCTTGGACCTCTCCATGGCAAGTTCCTGATTCTTCTTGGCTTCCATGGCGTAATTGGAAACGGAATAAGGTCCCACCGATACGGGCTTCCCGGGGTTGAGCAGCCATTCTTCTGGCTCATATGTTCCGACAAAGTCCTTAACCGTGTCATCATCAAGAAGCTCTATGTTCTGAACAGCATGTGATGTAATGAATCCGTCCTGGCATATCATAATAGGAAGATGTACATTCTTATCTTCGGCTATCGGATAAGCCTGGATGAAATTATCGTAAGCCTCCTGGTTGGTCTCGGCATAGATCTGTATCCATCCCGTATCCCTTGCTCCCATGGAGTCGGAATGATCGCAGTTGATGTTTATGGGACCCGATAACGTACGGTTTACGAGAGCCAGGGCACATGGCATGCGGTTACTTGCAGCAACGAGCAGTTCCTCCCACATAAGGGCCAGTCCACAGCTTGATGTGGCTGTTAGGGACCTTGCTCCGGCAGCCTGTGCTCCTATTGTCGCACTCATCGACGAATGCTCGGATTCCACAGGGATGAACTCGGTGTCCATCTGTCCGTTTGCTATATAGGTAGATACCATCTGGGGTATCTCGGTTGAAGGTGTTATCGGGAATGCAGGCATCACATCCGGATTAACCTGACGGATCGCGTAAGCAACGGCCTCGTTCCCTGACATTCTGTCTTTCTTAGGCATCTACATTCCCTCCCTCATCGTGATTGCTCCGAAGGGGCAGACCTTCTCACAGATGCCGCATCCCTTGCAGTGATCATAGTCAAAATCAAGCCTTAATGAATCCTCTACGGGAATGCTGCCGTCTGGACACACGGGGGCACACAAGAGGCACTGCTTGCACTTTTCCTTATCAAATACCGGTGTCATTGTCCTCCACTCACCCGTATTGAATTCCTTGCTCGTTCCTGCCGCAAACATCATAAGTCCTTCGGTAAGCTTCTGATGCGGCGTTGTTTCATTTATCTTCTTAACATCTGTTCTCATTGTTCTTCCTCATTCCATTATGCGATCAGCTGATCAGACAGGGCTTCGAAGGTCATTGTCAGGGCCTTCATGTTGCCTTCTATAACCTCGGGTTTCTTGGCGAACTTATGCTCATAAGAAGTCCTCATCTCCCTGATAAAGGCTTCCTTATCCATGACCTTGCTTACCCCAACCGCGGCTGCAAGCATCGGTGAATTGGGGAAGTTCTTCCCAAGGGTCTCAACAGATATCTTCCTTGCATCAACGGTGTATACCCGTCCCTTATATCCGTTCAGCAAAGGGATCACATCTTCCCTGCTTCCCGGTGTATTTATAATGATGGCACCGTCTTCCTTAAGGCCTGCAGTCACATCCACAGAATGAAGAAGGGTCTCATCCACCACGACAACCAGATCCGGTGTATAGATATTCGAATGAACCCTTATCTCCTCCCTGCTTATCCTGTTATAAGCAGTAATAGGCGCTCCCATCCTCTCGGGTCCGTATTCCGGAAACCCCTGGACAAAAGCACCTGTCTTAAAGGCTACATCCGCAAGCAGGAGGGCTGCCGTTTTGGCTCCCTGTCCGCCGCGTCCGTGCCAGCGTATTTCAAGTCCCTGACTCATTGTACTCTCCTTAATCCATAATGATGTATACGAACATTTCCTATTATATACACAGAAAAACTCCTGTGTAAACAATAAATTTAGTCCTTTATTCCCTTACTCCATCGCATAGATATCGAAGAGTGACAATTGGTTCGATTCCGGCAGATCATCCAGAATACGAAGCCTTGACAGAGTCTCTATAACTGTATTGGAGACCTTGGTCCGGTCCCTGAAGTCATCCTTGCTTATGAATGGACCGTCCTTACAGGCATCAACTATTGATTCTGCCGCCTTGTCGCCCAATCCTTCTATGGAACCCAGATGCGGCATTATCTTACCGTTGATGACCTGACACTTGTTGGCCTTTACCTTAAACAGATCTATGGGCATAAAGTCGTAACCGCGTGCATACATCTCCTGTACGAGCCGCATATCCCTTAATTCATCCTGTTCCTTCTTACTTAATGAATCCTCCCTCTTCTTATAATCGGAAAGATTCTTCTCAAGCACCTCTCTGCCCATGCACATCTTCTCATAGGAGAAGCCCGAAGCACGGATGCTGAAGAAGGCCGCATAATATGCAAGCGGGTAATTGACCTTGTAATATGCTATCCTCCACGCCATCATGACATAGGCTGCCGCATGGGCCTTTGGGAACATGTACTTGATCTTCTCGCAGGACCATATATACCAGTCAGGGACATTATGATCTGTCATATCCTGCTTCCATGTCTCCCACTTATCGCACTTACCCTTGGCGATAATGCCCTTTCTGACATTCTCCATGATCTTGAAGGATTCCTCGGAATCAAGCCCCATATTGATAAGGTAGGTCATTATATCGTCTCGTGTACAGATACAGGTCGATATCGTCGCCTTGCCCTCCTCGATAAGGGTCTGGGCATTGCCCAGCCACACATCGGTACCATGAGACAGGCCCGATATCCTGACAAGGTCCGAGAAAGCCTGAGGCTTCGCATCGATTACCATCTGCATGGCAAAATCAGTTCCGAACTCAGGTATCCCGAGTGTACCAAGCTTGGTACCTCCTATGTCCGAGGGCTCTATCTTAAGTGCATTTGTATTCTGAAATAGGGACATGACATCCTTATCATCAAGGGGAACCTTCTGAGGATCCGTATCCGTTAAGTCCTGAAGCATCCTTATCATGGTAGGATCATCGTGTCCGAGTATATCAAGCTTCAACAGGTTATGGTCGATCGAATGGTAGTCAAAATGAGTGGTGACTATATCGGTGGTCATATCGTTAGCCGGATGCTGTATGGGCGTAAATGAATATATCTCATCTCCCACCGGAAGGACTATAATGCCTCCCGGATGCTGGCCGGTCGTCCTGTGGATGCCTGTACATCCCATGGTTATCCTGTTTATCTCACACGAGCGCTTCTTGACACCGCGCTCCTCGTAATAATTCTTGACATATCCGTAGGCAGTCTTGTCGGCAAGGGTACCTATCGTTCCGGCCCTGAAGGTCTGACCGTCCCCGAATATTACCTCGGTGTACTTATGGGCCTTACTCTGGTATTCTCCGGAGAAGTTAAGATCGATATCGGGCTCCTTGTCCCCCTTAAATCCCAGGAAGGTCTCAAATGGAATATCAAATCCTTCCTTATTAAGAGGTGTGCCGCAGACAGGGCATACCTTGTCCGGCATGTCGCAGCCTGCCCGTCCGGCATAAGCCTTCACCTCATCCGATTCAAAATCAACATAATGGCATTTCGGACACAGATAATGCGGCGGCAGTGGATTAACCTCGGTAATACCTGCCATTGTCGCTACGAAGGAAGAACCGACCGAACCACGCGATCCGACAAGATAACCATCCTCCATCGACTTCCACACAAGCTTCTGGGCGATTATGTACATAACGGCAAAACCGTTGCTGATGATCGAATTAAGTTCCCTCTCGAGCCTTGCCGAAACCTGCTCCGGAAGATCATCACCGTACATTTCGTGTGCCCTTGAATAACATATATCCCTGAGTATCTGGTCGGAATTCTCTATAACCGGCGGACACTTGTCGGGACGGACCGGTTCAATGCGGTCCACCATATCTGCGATAAGATTGGTATTGGTAACGACTATCTCATAAGCCTTGTCATAAGGAAGATATGCGAATTCTTCAAGCATCTCCGCTGTAGTCCTAAGATAGAGAGGAGCCTGATCGTCCGCATCCTTGAAGCCCTTGCCTGCCATGATTATGCGCCTGTATATCTCATCTTCGGGATCAAGGAAGTGTACATCGCAGGTGGCTACTACTGGTTTACATAACTTCTCGCCCAGGCTTATGATCTTCTTATTTATATTTATAAGGTCTTCCCTTGAATTGACATTCTCATGATGGTCATCATTTATCATGTATTCATTATTGCCAAGGGGCTGTATCTCAAGATAATCATAGAAGGAGGCGATCCGTGATATCTCCTCATCGCTCCTCTCATCCACGATGGCCCGGTACAGCTCTCCTGCTTCACAGGCAGATCCTATGATAAGGCCTTCCCTGTACTTATCAAGCAGGCTCTTGGGTATCCTCTGGTTCCTGTGGAAATACTTAAGATGCGACAGGGATACAAGCCTGTAGAGGTTCATCCTTCCAACCTCATTCTTGGCAAGTATTATCACATGATACGACATTGACTTGCGTATTATGTCAACCGAATTCCTGCCGAATTCCTCAAGTCCGGCAAGATCGTATATCCCCTGATCCTTAAGCATCCCGACCAGCTTGACGAAGATATGGGCCGTACATTCTGCATCATCCACTGCCCTGTGGTGATTCTCAAGTGATACCTTCAGCGCCTTCGCAACATGGTCAAGCTTGAACTTGCCAAGCTCCGGCAGCTGAGCCCTGGCCATTGCCACTGTATCAAGCACCGTGAAATCGGTCTCTATTGCAAGATCTGTTGCCTTCTGCCTTATAAAGCCGGTATCAAAGCCGGCATTATGGGCTACAAGCGAACATCCTTCGCTGAATTCAAGGAACTTAGGCAGAACCTCCGTTATAAAGGGGGCATCCTCGACCATCTCATCGGTTATGGATGTGAGCTGGGTTATCCTGTATGGGATAGGTTCCTTGGGATTTACGAAGGTTGAGAACCTCTCGGTGATCCTTCCCTCCACCACCTTGACCGCACCTATCTCGATTATATTGTTCCTCTGCGGATTAAAACCCGTTGTCTCTATATCAAATACTACGAAAGCATCATCAAGCGACTGGCCCTTACCGTTAACCACGATGCCCATGGAATCATCCACAAGGTATCCTTCGATACCGTAGATAAGCTTGAACTCCGGATATTCCTTCTGAACCTTGGGAAGTTCATGGAAGGCATCCGTGAAAGCCTGCACAACACCGTGGTCGGTGATCGCAAGTGCCTTGTGGCCCCACCTTGCAGCCCGCCACATAAGGTCCTTTATATCACTCACGCCGTCCATGTCGCTCATCTTGGTGTGACAGTGAAGTTCTACCCTCTTAACCTCTTCATTGTCCGTACGGACATTTTTCTTAACCGCATCTGCCTTCTTGATACCCTGCACGTAGCCAAGCGACAGTTCTCCGTCAAAGGTGTCGATATTGGCTACTGCCTTAATGGTGATACACTTGCCCATATCCAGATAGGCAAAGAGCCTCTCCTGCTGTTCAAGCCTCGGGAACATCTTCACCGTGATGGTATCGGTATTATCAGTCACGTCAAATATTACAAGGAGCTTGCCGTTCCTGGTCTCTCTCTTCTCAAACCTTATGACCTGACCGTATATGGTAACTTCACCTGTCGTACCCTCAAGGTCCGCAATGTTCACCGGCTCATCATCAAAATCACGCCCAAATATCACATCCGGATTATCGGATTCCTTCAATGGCCGTCTCCTAAAGTTGCTTCTTGTGTGAGCGGACTCCCGGGGCTGATGATCCGGCTCAGAGCCGGCACCGGTCTTGGCTTCAGCCTCTGCCATTGCCTCGTAATGCTGTGCTGCCCCGTCATCATTACCGGGAGCGGCTTCTTCGGCGGCCTTATCCGCATCGGCGGATTCGGATTCATTCTCTTCGGGTCCTGCCGATATCTTCATTATCTCCTCGTTTATCTTCCGGTCCGCATTCTTCCTCGCCCTGCTCTTATCAGGTTCCTTATAGTCGACCCGGACCGACACGGCAAGATTGCACCGCTCATTGAATATCTTCTCAAGGATCCTGACTATCTCATCCTTATGCTCCCTCGCTATCAGGGTATCATCCAGGATGAGCCTGATGACATTATCTTCCGGATACTCGAAGTCGGCATGATACAGGAGAAGGTAGTCAAACCTGTCATAGTTCCTGAATTCCTCAAGTATGCTGTCCCTGTAAGCATCCATGAGGGTTCTTGCGTTGTAGGAAGATGACAGCTCAAAGTTCTCGTGTATGGTCACCGTCAGCCTGTCATCCGGAAAGAGCTGTCTTACTATTTCACGCTCAACGGCATAAACGTCCCTCTTCTCGATTATATGGGGCGCCCTTATATAAACCCTTAAGTTGTCCCCCTTGGAGGTATTGGCGATCCTAACAACCTTGGCATCGGAATAAACCATCTTAAGATCTTTATTAAGTTGAAGAGTAGGAAATACTTCCGAGAATTCCTTAGCCATGTTAAGGTCAGTTATCCTTCCAGTGATCGAGTTCGTATTTCAGTGTGGCAAGCAGCTCAGCTTCAGGCACCTTCTTAATGACTTCACCCTTTTTGATGAGAAGGCCTTCTCCCTTGCCGCCTGCTATGCCGATATCAGCTTCTCTTGCCTCTCCGGGTCCGTTAACGACGCAGCCCATACAGGCAACCTTAATATCCAGGTCATACCCGGCAACAAGCTTCTCAACCTCACCTGCAAGTGAGATAAGATCTATATTCGTTCTTCCGCATGTGGGACATGATACAACGTCTATCCCGCCCTTCCTTAAGTTAAGGGTCTTAAGTATCCTCTTGGCGGATACGATCTCTTCCACCGGATCACCCGTAAGGGATACCCTGATCGTATCACCGATACCCATATTGAGTATGATTCCGAGACCGACAGCCGACTTGATATTCCCCGAGCTTACGGTACCGGATTCGGTTATCCCGACATGAAGAGGATATTTACACTGCGGAGCAAGCAGCTCATGGGCCCTTACACACATCATCACATCGGATGACTTAATGCTCACGACCATATTGTCATAACCTGCTTCCTCGATCATCCTTACCTTGTCAAGGGCACTCTCCACTATGCCTTCGGCCGTTACCGATCCGTATTTCTCTATAAGGGGCTTCTCAAGGGAGCCTGAATTGACTCCGACCCTTATAGGTATATTCCTCTTCCCGGCCGCCTCAACCACGGCTTCCACATTATCCCTGCCGCCGATATTGCCGGGGTTTATCCTTATCTTATCCGCTCCGTTCTCTATAGCTTCTATTGCCAGGCGGTAATCAAAATGAATGTCAGCAACAAGCGGGATGTGTATGCGTTTCTTTATCTCCTTGATAGCCAGTGCCGCCTCATGGGTGGGGACCGTCGACCTTATGATCTCACAGCCGGCCTCCTCAAGCCTTAATATCTGGGCCACAGTGGCATCCACATCCTCGGTTTTTGTATTGGTCATGGACTGGATCCTGATCGGGTTGCCCCCGCCTATCTTAACACCGCCTATGTCAACTACCCTTGTATTATCCCTGTAACTCATGCTGCTCCTTTCAGGTATTTATCTCAAAGCGCTTACTATCTATAGTAACATTTTTTTGCTTTAATACAAGACCTTGTGCTTTTATTGATACATCCTCTCCTGCCTTATCGAATAAATGCTGTAGACCGCTATCGATCCGCCAAGTATCAGCACGGTAAGAATGATAAGGAATATCCTCAAGCCCTTATGGCTTCCGCTCTTATCATTCTGTTTAAGGGTACGTACCGTTGATGCACCCTGGCTTACAGGTGAAGCATTGGCGCATTTGGCTACTATAGACTGGGTAAGAACGTTCTCCGCAAGATCCGATGCCTCAACGTCAATCGTATAATCACCGTATTCGGGTATCGTAAGCTCGACTGTCTGCTGTCTGTCTTCGGTCACCAGTTCCTGCCCGTTAAGCTTTACCGACCTGAAATAATCATCCGTATCATAAAGGCTTAAGATAATGGTATCATCCTTATTTACGCTTCCGTCATCTGCCATTCCGTCTATAACAACCCGAGGCTGTGTGGAATCCACTATGAATTCAACGCTTTTTTCGGCCTGATTGCCCGCCTCATCCACAGCCGATACCTTAAGCACATACTTGCCGTCCTCATCTATCTCACTGCCTTCATCATAGTTCATGCTGTTTATATAGGTCTTATAGTTCACCCCGTTCTTATCCTTGATGTACTCGGAGAAGTTATCGGGAAGCCTGAAGCTCTTTATATACTTCTTATCCAGGTTCTCGATGTATTCTATTTCAGGTCCGGTCATATCAAGAGTGAACTTTATTGACTTTCCTGCCGTATTCCCTGCAAGATCGGCTGCCGTAACGTTAAGTTCATAAGCTCCTTCCTCGCTTATGGAGATGGTAAATACCGAGGTTTCCTCATTCATAACCCATTCGGGTGACTTTACAAGTTCCCTTTCCTTATCTTCACTCAACCTGTACAGGTCACACACGACGCCTGCCGTCTCGAAGTTTTTCTCCTTTATCCGGAAGCTGAGCTCAGGGGCAACGTTCGTTATCATGTCCTCATTAAGGTTGATCCCGCCCGTGATCTCAACTGTCGGTGCTACCGTATCGATGGAAAATGATATCGAATCGCTGTATGTATTCCCGGCTTCATCCGTAACGGAAGCATTTATGATATATTCTCCGTCAGCCTTGAAATAGTAGGTGTTCACGCTGAACTTGCCGTCTGTTACATAATCCGCAAGCTTTAAGTCCCTTGTGCCCATCCCGCCGGTAACACTTCCCGTAAGCTTGACCGAATAATCATTCTCATAATTATCAAAGGCATTGATCTTAAGCTCTCCTTCACGGTTTATCACGGATCCGTCGTTTATGCCCGTGAAGCTTATCCCCGGGGCTATGGTGTCGATCCTGAATGACTTCCTTACCGGCTGTGATACGTTTCCTGCCATGTCCGTAGCCCTGCACTCCACTATATAGTCACCGTCACCCACAGCACTGAAGAGAGGGCCTTCCTTAACCTCGGCAAGTGACCTGGCCGTGCTCTCGAGCACTTCCTCATTGCCTTCGTATATCTTCTTAAGCGAATACTCGACGCATACCGAACCGGGATGCGCATCCTCGCCCGTGACCGATATCCGGACAGGCTCCGAATAGACACCTCTCTCGTCCGCGCCTTCAAGCCCTATCACAGGGACTGTCTTATCGATCTTCACAGGCTTTCTGATCACGTTTACATTCCCCGCATTATCGCTTACCTCTATCACCAGCTCGGAACCTTCCTCCTTAACTGACTCCTTACTAAGCACGAACTCTTTCTCATCCCCCGAAAGGCTGGCATTTTTATCATATGTTTCATCCATTATCTGTTCATCATCAAGGCTTACCCTGATCGCAGAGGGCTTGGAAACCACATCATTTATCCTTAACCAGCATTTTATGTTCTCATTGGTCCATTCTTCCGTATTCCTGCTGGCGCTGAAATCAACCTCGGGTACACCCGTATCGAGAACAATGTTGTAGGTGCCTGATTCAATGACGTGAAGAGGTTCATTCAGCACAATGTTATCCGCCTTTTTCCGGTTCTCATCATAAGCCTTCTTTTTCTCTTCGTATATCTTATTCTCAGACACGGAGTCGCCGGGCTCACCGATAACGGCTTCCTGCGGTTTTACGGCGTATTCCTGTATCTTTCTGAACTTAATGCTGTAGCAGCCGTCCGCAACACATCCGGGGATCAGCGTAAATGTGTTTCCGCCAAGGTCCGCCCATTCAGAATAACTCTCACCCCCGTCAGAACTTATTGAATACTGGCAGGTGACCTGATATTTAAGAAGTTCATCCTGCCCGGCGTTCTTCTCATCAGATTTAAGTGTGTATTTGAACAATCCGGGAACCGGAGCCTGATTGATCGTATATTTAAGTGCCGAATTAGAGCATATCGCCTCGTTATCCCGCGGTGTTATGCTGACCCCGTCGTCCCTGACTATGTCTACCTTCAATACCTTGTCTGATATTTCGGTTTCCCGCCCGGCAGCCCTTACGGCCGTGGCGGAGCATCCAAGACCCCCTATTAACAATCCCGTCATACCTATGATACACAACATTCCGGTCATCACTTTCATAGTACTCACATCTCCTTTAGATCATTAATATTCCTCTCCCTTATATCCTTAATCCTTCCCTCTATATCCTCCCTCATTTCCCCTCCGGCAGCCGGCATCATCTCAAGCGCCTGCTCCCCGTATTTTATCGCATCCTCTGCATCTCCCCTATCCTCGCACAGGATGCACAGACGTCGTAAATATTCACTCTCATAATGGTGATCCTTATCTTCGTACAGGCCTGCATCCGCTGCATATCTTAAATCCGCAAGCCCCGCCTTAAGGAAGCTTATCTCTTCATCCTTCCCTGCTTCGTCCCTGCATGATAGAGCATCGTACAGGTTGGCTATCATAAGATCGTTCCGGTATCTGGATTCCTCATAACCTAACCCCTTGTTATAATCACAGAACTCCTTAAGACAGCTTAAATACTTCTCATTGTCCTCCTCGAAGGAAACCTGAAGCCTGCACAGCCTTATGTAATACCCTGCATCCGGATACCGTTCGGCATCAAGCATTTCAAAGTATCTCAATGCCTCCCTGTAATTACGTCTTACGGAAAAGTAATTCCTTGCGACTTCATAAATAAACCGTTCGCATATATCTTCATCAAGGCATCCTGATTCTATATATCCGCATATGATCCGGATCCCCTCCTCTGTATACTCACCGTCCTTAATATGAGCGTTGGCTTCTGTGATCATACGGCTCACGATATCATCCCTCGGTTCGGCAACGACATACTTTACCGCCACAGCTCCGAAGATCCCCATGCACAGCACTGCCGCGGCAGCCGTCAGCTTAAGCCTTAGTGCATTATCCCTGCGGCCCTTAAGGGCGTTAAGTTCCTTAAGCAGGGCCGTCATATCCTTATATCTTGATTCCTTATCCCCGGCTATACAGCCAATGATCACCCGCCTGATCCTGCCCGGCAGATGCCTGTCGGTTCTTATGATGAGTTCCTGCCTGTCAAGGTCTCCGACCGGTCTCTTTCCCGTATACATTGCATACATCAGCATGCCGAAAGCGAACACATCCGTTCTCTCATCAAGCATCTCACCTCTGTTGTAGTACTGCTCCGGCGCCGCGTAGCCCGGTGTACCGTACAGTGACCCCCTCTCTGCGATCCTTCCCGCTATGCCAAAGTCGATCAGCTTAAGGCTCCCATCCGATCTGAGCATTATATTTTCAAGCTTAAGATCAAGATACAGGATTGACGGCTTAAGGTTATGAAGGTACTCGATCGCCTGTGCTATCCTTATCCACCATCCGGTAAGTATCCTTCTTCCCACCTGCTTTACGCCAATGACCTTGTCAAGAGTCACCCCTTCAATATAATCGCTTACGATCACATAGCCGTCCCTTTCCTGCCATGCATCGACTATCCTCGGGAAAGCCTCATGATCAAGCCTGATCATCATGTTGATCTCGTTCTGCGCAAGCCACACCGTATCATCATCGTTCTTAAGAAACTTAACGGCCCATTTTTTGCCGATGGAAACATCCTCGGCAAGATAGACTGATGAAGTCCCTCCCTTTCCGATCGTCTTTATGATACGGTATCTGTTACGCAGGATCTGACCTTTAGACAACATAAAATCACCCCGGTCTTTCATACAAATACCGTTAATAAATTACTGTTAAATCATGGAATTATGACGGATTCCGCCCGATATGATAATCTTAACGTGGTTACATAGTAACTGATGTGTTTGTTCCTGTCAAGAAAAAAAATAAAAAACACGGCCGATCATGCAAGCATGATGGCCGTGTTGATAATTTACCGATAGTCTGTTTTAGCAAACGCCCTGAGCGATCATAGCCTCAACAACCTTCTTGAAGCCGGCAATGTTGGCACCTGCAACGTAATTGCCTTCCATTCCATACTCCTTGGCTGCATCATCGATATTGTGATAGATACCAACCATGATATTCTTAAGCTTGGAGTCAACCTCTTCGAATGACCATGACAGCCTCTCTGAGTTCTGGCTCATCTCAAGAGCAGATGTTGCAACACCGCCTGCATTGGCAGCCTTGCCGCCTACGAAAGGCACGTTGTTCTTCTGGAAGTACTGGGTAGCTTCGATGGTAGTAGGCATGTTGGCACCTTCTGCAACATACTGAACGCCGTTTGCAACAAGCATCTTGGCATCCTCAAGGTCAAGCTCGTTCTGGGTTGCGCAGGGAAGTGCGATGTCAACCTTATACTGCCAAACGCCGTGCTCACCGTTCTTCTTCTCATGATATTCAGCTGACTTGCGGGCTGCTGCGTACTCGGTAAGACGTGCACGCTTAACCTCCTTGACTTCCTTAAGAAGTGCTACATCTATTCCTTCGGGATCATATATCCAGCCTGTTGAATCGGATACGGTAACAACCTTGGCACCAAGCTGCTGTGCCTTCTGCGTAGCATAGATGGCAACATTACCTGAACCTGAGATAGCAACAGTCTTACCTTCCATCTTATCGCCATGGCACTTAACCATCTCCTCGGTGAGGTAGAGAAGTCCGTAACCTGTAGCCTCTGTACGTGCAAGAGAACCGCCGTATGTAAGTCCCTTACCTGTAAGAACGCCCTCGTAAAGGCCCTTGATCCTCTTATACTGGCCGAACATGAAGCCGATCTCACGAGCTCCGGTTCCTATATCACCTGCAGGAACGTCCTCGTCAGCACCAATATACTTGCTGAGCTCTGTCATAAAGCTCTGGCAGAACTTCATGATCTCATTGTCTGACTTACCCTTGGGATCAAAATCAGAACCACCCTTACCACCGCCGATGGGAAGTGTTGTGAGTGAATTCTTGAATATCTGCTCAAAACCAAGGAACTTGATGATGCCAAGGTTTACTGAAGGATGAAGCCTTAAGCCACCCTTGTAAGGGCCGATCGCATTATTGAACTGAACACGGAAACCACGGTTAACCTGAACCTTGCCGTTATCATCTACCCAGGGAACCCTGAACATGATCTGACGATCGGGCTCTGTTATCCTCTCAAGGATAGCAAGATCACGGTACTTCTGCTCATCCTTCTCGATGACAGGGCGAAGTGAATCAAGCACCTCGGTAACTGCCTGGATGAACTCTGGCTGGTCCGCATCCCTTTTCTTAATCTTCTCAAGAACTTCATCAACGTAAGACATTTTTGTATCCTCCTTTTAAATATGTGGTTGGTATAAAAAGAAACGCCAAAGAAGCGTAGCCTTACGCTTCTCTGACGCCTTTGTCCTTGGACATTATATATCCGTTTGTTTAATAATGCAAGCAGAAAAATTATTCGACGAAGTCAGCCTTCACGTAAGCTTCTTTACCATTATAGGTGATCTTGCACCATCCGTCCTTCTTCTCTATAAGATCGAATGTGTCACCCCTGTAGGCAACTCCCAGCTTATTGGCCGTCTCCGATGCGCTCTCGCGTACGTTAACATTCTCCTTGATAGTGATCTTGCCTCCGGTCACCGTACCGCTGTCGCCTTCGGTGCCTTCGCCCGATGAAGAGCCGTCATCCACAACCTCAAGGTAGTCGGACTTGATGTAAGCTTCCTGGCCGTTGTAATCGATCTTGCTCCAGCCGTTCTCCATCTCTTCAAGCCTCTGGTAGGTATCACCTATCTGGGCCTTACCCAGTGAGTCGGCATCTGTACTTGCCGAAGCCCTTATATTAACGACATCCGTTGCCTTAACCGTTACGGCATTGGCTGCCTGCTCAGCCTTCTTTGCCTCAGCCTCGGCATCTGCTTCTTCCTGCTGCTTCTGCTGCTGCTGTTCCGTCAGGCGGGCCTTGACATTCTCGTTGACTTCAGCTTCTATCTCCTTAAGCTTGGCTTCAAGCTGAGGATCCGATTCAAGTGCCTTGTTATATTCAGCGCTTATCTTGCTGGTAAGCTCCTCCACATCAGACTGGGATGACATCTCAAGGAAGTAAGCCTGCTCATCATCCGACAGTTCCGATTTATTGATGTAGAGAGAACCCGATTCATTGGTACATACATATGTTGATTCAAGGGACGGTGCAGGTGTGGAAACACCTGTGAAGATGATGTCGAACGTTACGAGCACGACATATGAATTCTCCTGATATCCCTTCTTGGTATATACATGGAAATCAGAGAAGGACTGGTAATACTTCGCCATCTCTTCTATCCTGTAACGTTCCTGGTCGGGAAGCACATCACACTTGGCTGCGGCAGCATCGGCATCACCGTCCATAACAGCCTTGTAATAGCTCTCCATAAGAGCAGTCACGTTGGTATTCTCATTCTCAACATACTTATCCTTGGGCACTTCCACTGAACTGGTAGGGAAGGTTGATGTATCCACCCCGTCATCCCCGGAGCCGCCCTTATGTGTTGCCATAAAGACTATCAGAAAGATAACGAGAACCAGAAATACCGCACCCAGTATCACATATAGTAAATATCTCTTGACGAAATCAGTGAATTTGCTCATATGTTACTCCTTTATACCCCTTATAATAAAACTGCACTTGAGAGGATTCGAACCCCCGCACACGGAACCGGAATCCGTTGCTCTATCCCCTGAGCTACAAGTGCCTGGAAAACAAAATCCCACACTGCAATATAATAGCACAGAGGACGAAAAATATCAATAATCTAAGTCACACTGCCATCCTATATCCTTCATCGCGATCGAAGTAGTAAACATGGTCCGAAAGCACGTCTACAGGCTGAAGTTCGGTAGCATTGACTTCACGCACCATCTCATTGAGCATATTCTCCGGAATACAGCCCTTCTTCGGCACCAGGATGACCTCATTTACCGAGCTGGGCACAATATATACATCCGAGTCTATGGAATCGCAGAACTCCCCTATCTTCTCCTCATACAGCATCGATACGGCGCCGCCCGCACCGTCCGTTGTCATCACATACATGGGGGCCGCCTGTGCTTCCTGCGGAATGGTTTGTTCAAATGCCGGATTCATCTTCTTTAATACCTCATATATCCCGGTTATCACCGGATTCTCCATGGTGAAGGTATTCCTGATGCTCTCGCTTATGAGGCTGTCCGCGCTTACCTTCCACATATCAAGATGCCCCTTCCTTATCACAAAGGACCCTTCGCTCATGATCGACTTCCCGAGGTCGCAGTCCTTGATCCGATAATACGGAACTATCGCAAGGTCCATAAACTTCCTGCACGGAACATCCTTCAGAAACTCCTCGTTGCTCTTATAATTGATAAGCTTGCACCTTAAGTTCTTTCTTACGCATTCATAATCACTCAAAAAGTCAAGCTCAGGAACCGAGCCTATCCTTCTGCTCTCATATATGCCGCATATCCTGTCTACCATCTCATCATCAAGAGGGGCCTCACCGCATTCTTCGAAAAAGGGTTCAAGGTAAAGGGTCGGATACACCCTCTCATCTTCATTGCGCACGGATATACCGGTGTAGATCACGCCGTTGTTCTTGGTGACCCGCTTAAGCTCCACCTTATCATCAGGATATCTTAGGGCCATAGCCTCCCTTACATCATCCGCGAATTCTTCAAATCTTTTAATATCTGTCATACTGTCTCTCCTTTGCTGTTTGGAGATATCAGCAGACCTCACTAAGTGCTCTGCACAAAAAAGGCTTCTTCCACCCGGGAAGAAGCCTGTAAGCTCTAAGTTATTAAAGATTATACTCTGGACAGATATTCACCCGAACGGGTATCGATCTTGATCTTATCGCCGAGTTCCACGAAGAGAGGTACATAAACGGTCGCACCTGTCTCAACCACTGCCGGCTTGGTAGCGCCTGTAGCGGTATCACCCTTGAATCCGGGCTCTGTCTCGGTTATCTCGAGTTCAACGAACAGAGGAGGCTCAACGGAAAATACATTACCGTTATGTGAGCATATCTTGACCATCTCGTTCTCCTTAACGAACTTGAGGGCATCACCTACGGTCTCGCCGTTAAGTGCTATCTGCTCATATGACTCTACGTCCATGAAGTTATATAAATCCCCATCCGAATACAGGTACTGCATATCCTTCCTGTCGATACGCGCCTGGGGAAACTTCTCAGTGGGCCTGAAAGATTTCTCAACAACGCCGCCACTGATTATATTCTTTAACTTGGTTCTTACAAATGCTGCTCCCTTACCGGGCTTTACATGCTGGAATTCTATTATCTGAAAGATTCCATTATCCATCTCAACAGTTAAGCCATTTCTGAAATCGCCTGCTGATATCATAAAAATATTCCTCCTTAAAATGCATTCAAGCAATAATTCCTCAAACAGTTTATACTATGACCGGATATATTTCAAGAACTTTTTACAATATTAACAATCTCATTTACAACACCCGAAAGGTCAAGATCGTCAGTATCTATTATGCAGTCCGCCGTCTCTTCATATAATGGGCCTCGAAAGTCAAGCATTTCCCTAATCTTCTTAAGCCTGTCATCCGTTTCGAGCAGCGGACGTCCCGTATCGTCCTTAACCCTTTCATAGAGCGTTTCCGCCCGGGCCCTTAAGTATATCACCGTTCCGAACTTCTTAAGGAGCACCCTGTTCTCGGCCTTTACCGGAAGCCCTCCGCCGGTTGACAGAAGGACGTTTTCATCCCCGCTCTCACACAGTTCCTTAAGCGTTCCCGTTTCAAGCCCCCGAAAATATGCTTCTCCGTTCCTTTTAAAGATCTCGGGTATGGAGCATCCTTCTCTTCTGACTATGATATCGTCGGTGTCGTCAAAATCATACTCAAGAAGCTTGGCGGCCAGCCTGCCTGCGGACGACTTGCCGCTTCCCATATATCCTATAAGACAGATATTGCTCATTGCAGTTCCCTCTCGATATCCCTTATCACATCCTCAGGCACCCGGACATCATTCCATATCTCATATGCGCTCACTGCCTGATATATGAGCATCTTAAGACCGTTATATGCCTTACCGCCCGCATCCTCAACATACTTCATAAATCTGGTGCGCGCCGGCTTGTAGATAAGGTCTACTCCCACTGCCACCTTCTTATAGAAGGCTTCGTCATTCATTACGCATTCATCATCCTTAGGAGCAAGTCCCACACTGGTACACTGGAATACGATAAGATCGTTCCCGGGCACACTTAAGGCTTCATCCTGTGTCAGTACATTTATATTGGAAGAGAGGCCGCTCATACCTTCCGAATCCGCATAGGCGGCGATATCATTTCTGATGTTCATGGCCTTGTCCTTCGTACGGTTTATTATAGTGATCGACCGGGGCTTCCCGGAAACGCACAGGAAAGCCACTGCCCTTGCAGCCCCTCCTGCTCCGAGAAGTACTGTATCTCTTCCCTCAAGGCTTATCCCTTCTTCATCAAGTTCCCTCTTAAGGCCCAAAATATCCGTGTTATAGCCGTAATACCCGTCTTTTTCGTACTTTAACGTATTTACGGCTCCGATCCTTACCGCCATGTCATCGATCCCGCACAGGTATTTCATTATATCGCTCTTATATGGGACGGTCACGTTGATCCCCCTGACACCAAGGGAATGCAGTCCCCCGGTAATGGCTTCAAGGTTATCGTCAGCCACAAAGGGAACATAGACAGAATCGATCCCCATGGCCTGTGATATATGATTGTGTATAGCGGGAGATGATGTGTGCTTTATCGGATTGCCTATGATCCCGTATACTGCTGTCTGTCCGTTGATCTTCATTATCTGCCTTCTCCCGCTGCTGTCTTATATTTAATGCTGTGCCTGTAGAATATCATGATGACCTTCTCAAGCATCCTCTTAAATATGATGTGCATCCTTTCCCTTTTGTCAATGGGTTTTACAAGAATATTTCTGATACCTGCCCTGTTGGCACCCCATATGTCGGTAAAGAGCTGGTCCCCGAAAAAAAGCGTTGTTTCTGCATCGGTGCCCATCTTGTCCATCGCATCCATATATCCCTTGACCGAAGGCTTGGCCGCCTTATAGATATAGTCAGCGCCCACCTCGTCTGCGAATGACTTTACCCTCTCAAGGTCGTTATTCGATAATATGAGGCACTTGTATCCCATATCCTTAAGGTCGCTTATAAGCCGGCAGGACTTATCATCCGCCGGCGCATTATCGGGAACGAGGGTGTTGTCTATATCGTATATTATGCCCCTGTACCCGTCCTTATATAAAGCTTCATAATCGATATCATACGCCGAATCGGCGATCTCCATGGGAAATAACTTCTCAAACATAATGTCTCGCTGTATCCTGCTAAATATTTATAAGCATAAAACAAGGGATGAAACAAGGAACCGTCCCCTGTTTCATCCCTAGAAATAATCAAATCCTGATTTCTGGATTACTATTCCGTCCTCGGAACTGTCGATCACTTCGCCGGAGCCTACAAAGTACTGGTACTGCTTAAGTGAATCATCCATCTCGATATCCGAGTAGGCCTTCTGTACGTTATAGGAACCGATCCTGTCCGTGATGTTCACGGATGAGAACCCATCCCCTGTCTTGAGGCGGTCGGCAATCTCGCTGATATCACCGTTCCTGCCGGTTACGGCTCTTTCTTCACTTACTTCGGGTACGCTTGCGACGCTCTCATCTGCGCCAGCCTTGACTTCTTCCTGAGGCTCTGCGTTGACCACAGGTATCCTGCCCATGGCTTCCCTTGTATTGAAGCTTGTATACAGATCATATTGACCCTGCACACCGATTCTCATAATATATCATCCCCTTAATGATCGTACTGATTTGCAATTACCCTTGCAAATAATATATCGGACTTTTCGTCACTTTCTTTAGCACGATCATTAATTTTA
The DNA here is from genome assembly GCA_024690425.1 of Lachnospiraceae bacterium. The sequence goes on from JAILCT010000078.1 coordinate 23,703, forward strand.
TACTAATTGAGGACTTTTTTCAACTCATCCATGAAAGTATTTATATCCTTGAATTCACGGTATACAGATGCGAACCTTACATATGCAACGGCATCGATATCCTTAAGCTTGTTCATTACGAGCTCACCGATGACTTCACTCGGTATCTCCTTATCCTCATATGAGAAAACCTCGGTCTCCACTTCATCAACAAGCTGGGTGATGGCAGAGGCGGGAACTGGACGCTTATGGCAGGCCCTGAGCACACCGGCTTCGATCTTGGCCCTGTCGTAGGTCTCCCTGTTGTTGTCCTTCTTGATAACGATAAGCGGTATCGTCTCTATCTTCTCATAGGTAGTAAAGCGCTTATCGCATTCGTCACATACCCTCCTGCGCCTTATCGAATTGTTGTCCTCGGCAGGACGGCTGTCGATAACTCTCGTGTTCTCATAACCGCAAAACGGACATTTCATATATATTCCCCTCCATAACTACTTTATATTGAGTATCCCCTTCAGATACCATACTAAATATACAGTATTTTAAAGAATTATGTCAACCCCGAAAAGCAAAAAGTCACTCGTTTTTATACTCGGCCCATTTATCGTTTAAATAGTCAATGACATCATTATAGCCATCCTTGTTAAACGCAAAGTACTGGACCTGTATCTTCTCCTTATCAGTCGCCTCATAGCAGAGGGGTTCGGGCCAGGTATCGACCCTGAACTTATCGGTATCATCCTCGTTCTGGGCAGCCTCCTTAACTATCCGGTATCTCATACCCTTAAGGCTGCCGGTAAATGCCTTGCCCTTCTTATAAAGGTTAAAGGACAAAATGGTATTATGGTCTATCACTTGCAGTCTCCTTTCGAAAATACGTAAAATAAAGGACCGGGCAGGTAATCCTGTCCGATCCTTGATATACTTGCTCTTTAATTTACTTCTTCAGGAAATCCGGGATCTTGATCTGCCTTGATTCAACCCTGCTCGTAAGAGGAGCCACACCCCTGAGTCCGCCGCCGAATGTGGTGGGTTCAGGTGAAGGTGCTGTATTCTGGGTCACTCCAGGTATGGGCTGAACCTGCATGCTGCCTGTCTGTCCCATAACCTGAGGGTTCATGTTCATCTGAGTGTTCTGGAAATTATAAGGTGCCTGTGTGCCCTGTGCTCCGAACTGAGGCTGTGTCATTCCCATTGTATTCTGGGGAACCCCCATTCCGGTATTGTTCATGCCGGGCATATGGTTCATGGGAGCCGTCATGCCGCCCACGGGCATATTACCGGTCATCTGATTAACGGGCAGGTTGCCTGTCATTGCCGGATTCATATTATTAACACCGCCCTGCATTCCCATTCCTGTTGCGGGTGTTGCGAACTGCCTGGGCTGATAAGCCTTGGAACCTGTGAAGTTCCTCATGCCGTTACCGGTAAGTGCCGATGCAGGCTTGGCATCCTGCTTCTGTATCTTGGTCTCGTCAATTCCGGTAGCGATAACGGTAACCGTACATGTATCGGGATCCCTGTCATCCTCCTGGGCACCCATGATAAGGTTAACATCATCACCTGTAAGATCGCGGACGAATGAAACCGCATCATCAACATCAAGAAGTGTGATCTCACCGGAAACATTAACTATGATATGACTCGCACCCTGAAGTGTTGTCTCAAGGAGCGGTGAATTAACTGCCATCTTAACGGCTTCAATAGCCTTGTCATCACCCTTGGCCGAACCGATACCGATATGGGCGATACCCTTGTTCTCCATAACTGTCTTGACATCTGCGAAGTCAAGATTGATGAGTGCGGGAACATTGATAAGGTCGGTAATACCTCTTACTGACTGCTGAAGGACTTCATCGGCAAGCTTGAGGGCATCAGCCATTGTGGTCCTTCTGTCTACAAGCTCAAGGAGCTTGTCATTGGGTATGACTATAAGTGTATCTACATTCTGCTTCAGCTTCTCGATACCGCCGAGAGCGTTCTGCATACGTGTCTTCGCTTCGAATCTGAAGGGCTTGGTAACTACTCCGACTGTAAGGGCGCCCTGCTCCTTAGCCAGCCTTGCGATGACCGGTGCGGCTCCTGTTCCTGTTCCGCCTCCCATACCGCATGTTACGAATACCATATGTGCGCCGCGGATCGCATTGGCTATATCCTCTGCACTCTCCTCAGCTGCCTTCTCACCTATCTCGGGCTGCGCTCCGCATCCGAGTCCCTGGGTAAGCTTATCGCCTATCTGTAATAACCTGGGTGCCTTACACATCTGCAAGGCCTGTTTATCTGTATTAACGCCAAGGAACTCGACTCCGCCGATCTGTTCCTCGACCATCCTGTTTACAGCATTGTTGCCGGCACCGCCAACACCTATAACAAGAATCTTGGCAGCCGCTTCCATTACATCAGTTTTTATTTCCAGCAAAGTGATGCCCCTCCCTTTTTATAGATTGCTCCACACTCATATAACATAATATAATTATTTTACAGAATTATCAATACTTTTTTATACACATTTACGAGATTTTTGCCTTCTAGTCCTTGGTAAAGGTGAACTTGTCACCCTCCCCTTCGTAGTTCTCCATATGGAGTACACCCGAATGTCCTTCAAGCTGCGGAAGGACGAATCTTAACCGGTTTATCTTCTCGTCTATGAAGTCGCTCGTGCCCAGATACACCCGCACATCTCCGAAATAAAGGGTAAGCCTGTAGCTCTTGTCGAAATATATCTTATCTGTCTTGATCTTGTACTTGGTCAGAAGCTGGGTGATGTTAAGGATCAGCCTGAACACTTCCTCCCTCTCAACAGGCAGCTTCTCATGCAAGGTTATATAGTCAAAATCAAGCCCCGTGACAAAGGGTATCCCGTCGACACGTTCAAGAGAACTCTCGACCACTATGCCGTCCTTGTCAAAATACAGATAGTGACCCAGGTACTCGACATAACCCGCAACAGCCTTCTCATAGACCCTTATCTTAACGTGTGTGGGGGATACGAGCTCCACATCCATCTTCTCGACAAAAGGGATATCCTCTGTACGCCCGAGCACACCCTTTAAGTACAGATATATGGAATTGTGTCCGTATTTGCCCCTTAATACCTGATTCTCTATCTGCTCAGCCGTATAATGTTCATTGCCGGATATCTCAACCGATGTGATCGTGAATTTGCTCTTTATGACAATTATGGCTATACATACTATGACAAGCGATATCAGGAAAAACAGAACCCAGCCGATACTGCTCTTTTTCTCGGGATTTGCAGAATAATCAACAGCCATGGATCAAACCTCATTCTCCTGCATTCTTAAGCTTGATCTTACGTGATACGGAAAAAACAAGACCGATCTCGATAAGCAGGAATACCACCGCACTTCCGCCGTAGCTGATAAAGGGCAGCGTGATACCCGTATTGGGAATGGTATTGGTAACAACAGCCACATTCAGGATGACCTGAAGTGAGATATGCGCCATAACTCCCACAACAAGAAGCGCGCCGTACATATCAACCGCGTTATTTGCGACAACAAGAAAACGCCATATGAGCAGGACAAACATAAGAAGGACCATGAAGGCTCCGAACAGCCCCAGTTCCTCGCATATGATGGAAAAGACCATATCATTCTGGGCTTCGGGAACGAAGCCTAACTTCTGCATACTCTGCCCCAGTCCCTTGCCGAACACTTCACCCGAGCCTATCGCGTACAGGGCCTGCAGGGTCTGGAATCCCTTGGTTCCCGCATAGGCTTCCGGATTAAGCCATGCCTCTATACGGCCGAACCTGTAGGATAACTCCGAAGTCAGGACACCCTTTTTTACCAGGATAACGAATATGGCCGCAACACCCACGAGCACTCCGCCCAGAAGAAAATACTCCTTATAGTTCGGCGTGGCGACAAATACCATCATGGCTATTATGCCGAATATTATTATGGCAGTACTCAGGTTGTCGGTAACAGTAAGCACGAGCACCGACATGGGCACTCCCATAAGAACAGTCGTGATCACGCCCCGGAGCGTCTGTATGTTTCGTCCGATCTTGCACACATATGCGGCAAAAAATATGATCATACCGACCTTGGCTATCTCGGCGGGCTGGAGTGACACGCCAAGGTTCAGCCATCTCCTGGCACCGTTGACCTCATATCCTAAGGGAGTGAGCACAAGAAGCACCATCACTACCGAAACAAGATATGCAGGTACCGCAAGCTTCCTCCACACATGGTAATCGATCATCATAACAACGACCATAAGGATCAGCCCGAACACTGTCGACTGGGCCTGTTTCTTCAGATAGTAAGCCGAATCGTTGAAGTTAAGCGAAGCTCCGTAGGAACTCACGCTGTACAGCATTACCAGTCCGAAACACAGGAGAAAGATAACGATAAAAAGCATCGTATAGTCGAAGAAGGTCTTGTCTTTATTCTTTTTGCGCCTTCCCCCTGACTGACTCATAGACTGTTTACATACTCCTTGAATATATCGCCCCTCTGTTCATAATTGTCGAACATTCCCCAGCTGGCACATGCGGGAGACAGGAGCACACAATCCCCGGGAACCGCGTTTTTAACACATATGTCGAACGCATCCCTGAATGATTCCGCGAATTCAAAATCATTAAAGCCGTGCTTCTTCGCACATTCGGCTATCTTGCCCTTGGTGGCACCGATGAGCACCAGCTTCTTGACCTTACCGTCGAAGGCCTCTATCCATTCATCGTATTCCGATCCCTTGTCGTAACCGCCGCCTATAAGGCAGGTAGGCCTGTTCATGGCCTTTATGCCCTTGATCGCCGCATCAACATTGGTTCCCTTGGAATCATTGTAATACCTTACTCCGTTCTTCTCGGCCACGAACTCTATCCTGTGTTCAACGGCCTTGAATTCCCGTACCGACTTAAGGATATCATCCATCGGCACCCCATACATATAAGCCATCGCTATGGCAGCCATGGCATTCTCGATATTGTGGATACCTATGATGTTCATCTCATCTTCATGGATAAGACGGCTTGTCTTACCGTCTTCAGCCATATAAATATAACCGTCCTTATAGTAAAAGCCTTCTTCAAGAACCGTCGCTGAACTGAAGAAAACGCTCTTTGCGACTGTACGCTGCGCAAAAGCTCTCAGTTCCTCATCCTCGTGGTTCAATATGACATAATCATCGCCCGTCTGATTCTTACAGATATCCTCCTTGACCTCGATATACTTCTCAAGTGTATGATGCCTGTTCAGATGATCGGGGGTAATGTTTAATATCGCACTGATATGGGGCCTGAAATCAACGATCGTTTCAAGCTGGAAGCTGCTTATCTCGGCTACCGAAACGGAATCCTTATCGGACGCTGCCACTTCTCCCGTATAGGGATTGCCGATATTGCCGACAACAAATACCTTCTCAAGATGATCCGAGAGTATCTTGCCGGTGAGTGCCGTCGTAGTGGTCTTGCCGTTGGTACCCGTTATGGCGATAAGGGTTCCCTTATCATAGCGGTAGGCAAGTTCTATCTCCCCGATGACAGGTATACCTGCTTCCTTAAGCTCCGTGACAAATGCGGAATCGACCGGAACTCCGGGGCTTAATACGGCAAGCTTGAGAGAAGACATGATATCCTTAGGAAGGTCACCAAAGCAGACGGTAACCTCTTCTTTATCCTTAAGCTTCTCCTTTACCGTCTCTTCATCAAGTTTATCGTTGGAATCAAACAGAACGCATGACTCTCCCATCGACCGTAACAGATCGCAGGCGCTTATTCCGCTGATACCGGTTCCCACAACAAGAACATTTCTCTTATCCATCTCAACCTAACTCCTTCTAGCGAGCCATGAATGCAACGACCGCAAGCAGGATCGTGATTATCGTAAATACCGCAACGACCCTTGTCTCTGACCACCCGCACAGCTCAAAATGATGATGTATGGGAGCCATCTTGAATACCCTCTTGCCACCCGTTAACTTAAAGTAGCTTACCTGGATGATAACCGAGAGGACTTCCACAAGATATATAAATGCAACTATAAGGATAAAAAACGGCATATTAAGCATATATGCAGCCGCAACTACATATCCGCCAAGTGCGAGCGAGCCCGTGTCACCCATGAATACCTTCGCAGGGCATACATTATAGAGAAGGAATGCAAGCAGGGCTCCTATAAGCGCAAGAGATACCGGGGCAACGCCGCTTCCCGCGATAAGACCGACCACCGCAAAAAATGCAGCTATGGCGGCAGTAACACTTGATGCAAGTCCATCCAGTCCGTCCGTAAAGTTGGCACCGTTGACAGTACCCAGGGCGGCAAAGAACAGAAGCGGTATGGCGGGCCATCCTATATCCACCATCCTGCCATGCGTGAACGGGATCATTATCTCAAGGCTGACACCCGAGACCCTGGTCATATAAAAGGCAAAAAAGGCGGTCACCACAAACTGAAGGCTGAGCTTCTCCCAGGCTCTCAGTCCCATTGCCCTCTTAAGCACAACCTTAACGTAATCATCCACAAACCCTATAAGTCCGAATCCGACGGTCATCATGAGCACCGGGATCATATCCGGATACTTCTTGACATATATAAGGGATGCAATGAGCATGCCTGCTACGATCATGATGCCTCCCATTGTAGGCGTGCCGTTCTTCTTAAGGTGGCTCTCCGGTCCGTCGTCCCTCACCGTCTGTCCGACCTTAAGCTTTCTTAAATATGGTATTACGAAGGGGCCGCTTGCTGCCGTAAGGGCAAATGAAACAAGCAGAACCCATAGAACATTCAGATCCATTTTCTCTCCTTATGCAGATAATAATAATCAGTATATCTCATTTTCTGTATTTTTAAAACACCATTGATCATTCAAGATCGGATACGGAATCATCAACAGGCCGTCCGGTTGCGGGATCAAGCAGTATTCCCGTACCCGGTTCGATATAATAACCGGTCTCGGGATCCACCTCAAAGGTACGCTCCTTAGGCTCCTCCTCGAATGTGATCACGGAATCATTCGGAAGTTCCGGAGCTTCGGGTGCTTCTTCTTCTATCGCATTCTCAGATACTATCCCGTTCTCGCTTAAGGACTTGTTGTTTGACTCTGCGAAGGTAAGGGCTGCCGCGCTTAACTCCTCCTTCTCTTCCTCAGATAACTCCTCGGTCATGAAGACATGCATATAAGGAAGCACTTCCGTGAGAATATCATGCGTAAGCAGGGTCGCATATCTTGCCGAGGCCTGCTGGGGCACGTTGGGTTCATCGATAACCGTATATATCACAAGCTTCGGATCATCTGCCGGAGCAAATCCCATGAAGGAAACAACATAGTTCTTCTTGTTTCGGGGATACTTCTCGGCAGTACCCGTCTTACCTCCTATCATATAACCGGCCGGTCTTGCCGAACGTCCGGTACCCAGCGCAACCACGTTGGTACACAGTTCCTTCATCCTGGCTGACGTTTCTTCGGATATTGTCTGTTTAAGTATCCTGGGCTCAATGTTCTTAACGGTCGCGCCCTCATCATTTATTATCCTGGTAACAACATGGGGCTGATAATAATAACCTCCGTTTATAAGGGAGCAGAAGCCCGATACCATCTGTATCATGGTGACGTTGAAACCCTGGCCGAAGGAAGATATCGCAAGGTCGGTAGGCACCATAGTGTTCACATCGAACACCAGCGAATTGGTAAGTGCTTCTCCCGTAAGATCCACATTGGTCTTAAGACCGAAATTAAAGAGCTGGTTATACTTCATAAAAACGGTCTTGCCGATCTTGGCTCCTATGTCCATGAAGGCAACGTTGCATGACTGCTCAAGGGCACCTGAGAATGTCAGTGCTCCGTGTCCAAGCCTGTTGTTACAGTGGATCTGGTGATCGCCGACCTCCTTGACGCCCGTACAGTTAAAGGATTCATTACCGGTAAGGATCCCCTCCTCAAGTCCCGCAGCCATCGTGAAGGGCTTGTAGGTCGAACCGGGTTCATAGGTCGTATTGATGCAGAAGTTCTTCCACAGGGCGTTAAGGGCTTCCATCTTGGCATCTTCATAAGCTTCCTCGTAAGTCTTGGGCTTATCTTCAGCCTTAACGTCTTCGCCTTCGCCTTCGCCCTCTTCACCGCTCTGATCCATGGTCTCGTCGTCTGCGCGCTCACCCGCAGGCGCGGATATACCGTTGCCGGAAACCGTTTCCTCTTCCTCACCGTCCCCGGCTATATCTATATCAACCACTCCCTGTGTGGTATAATCCTCGCTCACCTCTATCGTGAGTCCATCCGTGTTCCGGGGATCATTGAGGTCATATACCGGATAGGAAGCCATTGCCATTATCTCGCCCGTATTAGGATTCATTATTATGACACCCGTATTTCTGGAACCGTTGCCTTCCCTGAACTCATTCTCATGCTCCTTATTGAAGGCAAGTATATGTTTCTCAACGATACTCTGGATGTTAACATCTATGCTGGTGACCAGCGTGTTGCCGTTATCTGCAGGCTTTATCGTACGTTCAAGGTTCTCATCGTCGTTAAGATATCCGAATTCACGGCCCGGCGTACCTATAAGTTCATCATTATAGAATTCCTCGAGCCCGTACGATCCTTCATTGTCACCCTGGACAAACCCGATAAGGTCGCAGGCAAGAGACCCGTACGGATAGGTTCTCTGGTATGTATTCTCAAGCCACACACCCTTTATATCCGGGTAGTCATTTCTGTTGTTTAGCTTGTCCATAAGCGGACTGACAGCATCAAACTGCTGTTTCTTGGCTATGATCCTGTACTGGGATGTGGGATTGTTCTGAATGTATCTCTTTAAGTCTTCCCTGGTATATGTGAATTCGATGTCGGTATCAAAGAGGGCATTAAGTGTGGGTTCGAGGTATATGCCATCCTTACCGTTCAAGGTCTTGGCGTCTACCACAACATTGTAGACTTTCTGGCTGACCGCGATCTTGGTTCCGTTGCAGTCGACGATCTCACCCCTTTTGGCGGGCAATACCTTACTGTCGTACTCCTGCTGTGACAGGACCTGCTTCTTGTACTCCTCGCCGTTATCCCTGTTTATCGCATATAACCTTACCGTCAAACCTATAAAGGCTGCCAGTATCATCAGAAATAATACTGCCAGCTTCTTCTGCATCCTGCCCGTGAACTTTTGAGGTCGCTCTTTCCTTCTACCCAAAACACACCTCGTCAAGTGCTCTGCTTGTCATCTCCACTAAGCTCGAAAATACCTCGCTAAGGGTCGATGACTGGCTCGCACTAAACTCGTAAAATACCTCGTTAAGTGCTCTGCACAAAAAACTGCCCGTGGTGTTCGGGCAGTCTCAAAACAAACCTTACGCTATTATCCATCATTTACTACTCGATGTCAACAAGTTGTCTTACGTAATCGGTGTCTTCACACTCGTATCCTATGATCTGATCTTCGTTTGCATACTGCATTCCAAGCTCATTCATGGCACGGTATTTGATCTCCTCGAGATCTATGGCACCCTTTATCCTGTTCTCCGTATCATCGTTCTCAGCCTTCATCTCATTGAGCGTGGCTTCGAGCTTGGATATCTCCTTGATCTTATTGGTTATATCCGCCTGAAGCATCAGGTAAGAGATACATACGAGAACCATGCATGTCATTGCCGCGGTAAGGAACAATACATATGCCGGGCTCATGTGGCCTGCCCTCTCCCTGTTCCTTCTTGTCTGATGGGACAATCTTACGGAAGGTGCCTTGTCATTACCCAGTTCCCTTAATTCCCTTGCGGTATTTCCGTAGATAAACTCAGAACTTACCGTTTTTCTCACTGTCTGGTTTCCCCTCTTGCTGCGTGATGCCATCCTAACCTCTTGTCTTTTCAAATACTCTCAGTTTCGCGCTCTTGCTTCGCGGATTCTCATCCATCTCCTCTTTACTCGGAAGTATGGGCTTTCTGGTGATGACTTTCCCCTTGCTCACCTTGCCGCATACGCAGACCGGAAAATCCGGCGGGCATGTGCACGGATTCTCGTTCCGTTTAAAATTCGCCTTAACTATACGGTCTTCCAAAGAGTGGAATGTGATGATGCATATCCTGCCTCCGGGATTTAGGAGATCGATCATCGTATCGAGTGTATCCCTCAATACATCGAGTTCACGATTGAGTTCGATCCTTATTGCCTGAAATGTCTGCTTGGCAGGATGTCCCATGTTCTTTCTTACCTTCATGGGAATGGCTGACTTTATGATGTCAACCAGTTCATAAGTTGTTTCGATCTTCTTAATGTCCCTTGCGGCCACAATATGTTTGGCAATGTTTGCCGCAAACCTGTCCTCTCCGTAGTCCCTTATTACCCGGAAGAGCTCGGCCTGCGAATAGCCGTTTATTATGTCCCCCGCCGTAAGGCTGCTCCGATCGTCCATACGCATGTCAAGCGGAGCATCATGCATGTAAGAAAATCCTCTTTCGGGTGTATCCAGCTGATATGAGGATACCCCAAGATCAAGTAAGATCCCATCAACGCCTTCAACGTTGTTCCCCATGAGTTCTTCCCTGATGTGGCAATAGTTACTTCTTATAAGAGTAGCATTGCCGAATTCCTTAAGCTTCTTCCCCGCCGCCAGGATCGCGTCGGCATCCTGATCTATTCCTATAAATCTCCCCTGTGGTGATAACCGCCTTAAAACCTCGTATGCGTGTCCTCCGCCTCCTAACGTGCCGTCCACGTAGGTCCCTTCAGGCTTGATACACAAATTCTCGATGGTTTCATTCAGCAGTACGGATCTGTGTTTAAATTCCAAGGCCCTTCACCTCCCGGAATTTAAATACTGAGACCTATATCTGCCAGTCTCTCGGCGATGTCATCGATGTCGCTCACGTCCGCCTGCTCTTCCCATCTGTCCTTATCCCAGATCTCGATCTTATCAATCACGCCGGCAAGCACGACATCTTTGCTGAGTCCCGCATGTTCCCTCAATGCAGGCGGAACAAGTATCCTGCCCTGCTTGTCGAGCTCAACGTCATTGGCCTGAGCGACAAGCTTACGTTTCAGCTTTCTACTGTCCCCATTGTTTGGCAGAAGCTGGAGCTTCTCCAGAAAGGTTTCCCAGTCCTCTCTGGTGTAGATATTGAGACAACCATCGTTTCCGTTTGTTATCACGAAAGCTTCCCCTAACTGTTCGCGAAACTTTGCCGGAACTATCAGACG
>JAILCT010000133.1 GCA_024690425.1 Lachnospiraceae bacterium
GCCATCCATAATATCCAGAATTCACCCTTCCGTACCAAGTTCGAGAGAGATGTCAGTGAGTTCAACGGCAAAATAGGCATCGGCTGTATATCCGATTACGAGCCGCAGCCCCTTCTTATCCAGTCCCATCTTGGCAGTTACGCCATAACCACCGTGAGCAAGATCAATAATATAGAGGAACTTGTTAATGAGGCCTATAATGTGGGCCGTACCCAGTTCCTGGAAATGAGCGGTAGCAATATAAACCCGACTGAGCTGGTAGCATCCCTTATAAATCAGAAGGATACGATCGAAGAGGGTATGGCTTATGCACTTGAGAAGGTTGACGGATCGCTGACCATGCTTGTCATGACGGACAAGGGCATATATGCCGGGCGCGACCTTTACGGCAGGACGCCTCTGATAATAGGCAGGAAGGAAGAGGAAGCATATTGCGTTGCCTTTGAGTCATTTTCATATCTGAATCTCGGATATCATGACGTGAAGGAACTGGGTCCCGGCGAAATAGTTTACATAACAGCAGAAGGCTTCGAAACCCTTCGTCCCGCTCGCGAGACGATGAAGATATGTACTTTCCTGTGGATATATTACGGATATCCCACATCAACATATGAGGGGATAAATGTTGAAGATATGAGATACAGGTGCGGTGAAGCCCTTGCAAGAAGGGATCACGTGAGCCCCGATATCGTTGCCGGTGTGCCGGATTCCGGCACGGCTCATGCCATCGGATATGCCAATGAATCGGGTATTCCCTTTGCAAGGCCCTTCATAAAGTATACACCCACCTGGCCCAGGTCCTTCATGCCGACCGATCAGAGCCAGCGTAACCTGATCGCCAAGATGAAGCTCATACCCGTTGATAAGTTAATACGGGGAAAGTCACTCCTCCTTATCGATGATTCGATCGTAAGAGGAACACAGCTTCGTGAGACAACGGAATTCCTATACAATTCGGGAGCCGGCGAGGTCCATATACGTCCGGCATGCCCGCCCCTTCTTCACGGGTGCAGGTTCCTCAACTTCTCAAGGTCCAATTCCGAGTATGACCTCATCACCCGCCGTATCATAAGGGAGAGGGAAGGGGAGAATGTATCGGATGAGGTGCTTGCACAGTATGCCGATCCGGACAGCGATCTGTACAAGGAGATGATAGAGGAGATCAGGAAGCAGCTTAACTTCACATCCCTGCGCTTTCACAGGCTTGACGATATGGTCCGGTCGGTGGGGATCGAGAAGGAGAAGCTGTGTACATACTGCTGGGACAAGCAGGGCGACTGCAGGAACTGTGCTTCGTGCGGCGGATGCAAGTAATATTGTCAGGGAATATATATAACCCCGGATGGTCTGTATCCGGGGTTTTGTTTATACATGGATCATACTTGAATAGTGTGAATATTTAATATAATTCAAACATTTGTATAAAAATATAATATATACCCAAGAAATATAAGTATAAAATGCGATACAATGGATAAATTATCTGAAAAATATGTTGACATAAACATATATATATGGTAGTATGAGTACAAGAAAAAAAGATCTTCGGATTATCAGAGTCAAATGTGAACCGAATATGAAAATTGGAAAACTACCATCAAGGGTAAAGAAGGTCACAGGATAACCTGACATGAGATAATAACGAAGACAGCCTTATAGAGAAAGAAGAGGTAAGATCCATTGATAACGGGTGAATAGAAGGCCACGGTGAGGAAAAGGAAACCGTGGCCTTCGCAGTGTCTGTTTTATTGCAAAGCCGGAGAAGTGTTTCCGGCTCTGTATGTGTTAATCCAAGTCTGAGGTGCAGCAGGGGCACTTGGTTGCCTTGATGTTGATCTCTGACTGGCACTTGGGACAGATCTTTGTTGTGGGATCCGGCTCAGCTTCTTTCTTTTTGTTGAACTTGTTCATCGCCTTGATAACCGAGAAAATAACAAGGGCGATGAGCAGGAAGTTTATGATCGCGGTAATAAATGCTCCGTAGTTAAAGGTGGCAGCTCCTTCACCTGTTCCGAGAGCTATGGACAGATTGGAGAAATCGAAGCCTCCTGTCAGGAGTGAGATGAGCGGCATTATTATATCGTCAACAAGGGATGTGACGATAGCCGTGAAGGCACCGCCGATGATAACGCCGACTGCCATGTCCATTACGTTGCCTTTGCTGATAAATTCCTTGAATTCCTTAATAAAACTCTTCATAATTCCTACCTCTTTTCCATATTATTTCACGGATTCCCGCGACAATATAAATTTTAGCATCTTACCATGTTTTATACAAGACGGATTGGTAAAAGTCATGAAATAAACACTTGTTGTAATTGATGCATTGAATTATAATAGAAAAGAATATGAAAAGATAGGAGTACTACAATGTCTGATACAGATAAAACGATCAGGGAAGCAGACGGATCAAATGATGTCATATCAAGGAATTTCATCGAAAATGAGATAGATAAGGACTTAGCCGAAGGGCATTACAAGACGGTACACACAAGGTTTCCGCCTGAGCCCAACGGATATCTTCATATAGGACACGCCAAGTCGATCCTTTTAAATTACGGGCTTGCCAAGGAGTACGGCGGTAAGTTCAATTTAAGGTTTGACGATACCAATCCCACCAAGGAAAAAACGGAATTCGTAGAATCGATCAAGGCTGATGTGGAGTGGCTGGGAGCCGAATTTGAGGACAGGCTCTTCTTTGCGTCGGATTATTTTGACCAGATGTATGAAGCTGCAGTCAAGCTCATTAAGAAGGGCAAGGCTTTTGTATGTGACCTTAGTGCAGATGAGATAAGGGAGTACAGGGGAACATTCGAAACACCCGGCAAGAACAGCCCCTACAGGGACAGGTCTGTTGAGGAGAACCTTAAACTCTTTGAGAATATGAAGAACGGCTGCTATAAGGATGGGGAGAAGGTTCTGCGCGCGAAGATAGATATGGCAAGCCCCAATATAAACATGCGTGATCCCGTTATCTACCGTGTGGCCCACATGAGCCACCATAACACGGGAGATAAGTGGTGCGTATACCCCATGTATGATTTTGCCCATCCGATAGAGGATGCCATCGAGGGTATAACCCATTCCATATGTACGCTCGAATTTGAGGATCACAGGCCTCTTTACGACTGGGTCGTACGTGAACTTGAATATGAGTACCCGCCTAGGCAGATCGAGTTCGCCAAGCTCTATCTTACCAACGTTGTTACCGGTAAGAGATATATCAAGAAGCTTGTTGAGGAGAATATAGTTGACGGCTGGGACGACCCCAGGCTTGTGTCCATTGCGGCCCTTAAGAGAAGGGGCTTCACTCCCGAGTCGATCAAGATGTTCGTTGACCTGTGCGGTGTCAGCAAGAGTAATTCAAGCGTTGATTATGCCATGCTTGAATACTGCATCCGCGAGGACCTTAAGTGTAAGAGGTCGCGTATCATGGCTGCACTCGATCCGGTTAAGCTTATCATCGATAATTATCCTGAGGGCCAGGTCGAATACTTTACGGTTGCCAACAACCTTGAGAATGAGTCGCTTGGCAGCAGGCAGGTGGCTTTCTCGAAGGAGCTTTATATCGACAGGGATGACTTTATGATCGAGCCCCCGAAGAAGTACTTCAGGCTCTTCCCGGGTAATGAAGTGCGTCTCATGAACGCATATTTTGTCAAGTGCGTAAGTTATGAAACGGATGCTGAAGGCAGGGTGACCACGGTACACTGCACTTATGACCCGGAGACCAGGAACGGCGAGTGCGCAATCAGGAAGGTCAAGGGTACCATACACTGGGTGAGCGCAGCTCATGCGGTTAGGGCTGAAGTAAGGCTCTATGAGAACCTTATAGATGAAGAGAAGGGTGTTTACAACGAGGACGGATCCCTTAACTTAAATCCCAATTCGCGCACGATCCTTAAGGAATGCTATATAGAAGACAATATTAAGGGAGCGAAGGCTTACGACAGCTTCCAGTTTGTGAGACAGGGATATTTCTGCGTGGATGCCAAGGACAGTAAGGACGATGCCCTTGTATTTAACAGGATAGTATCACTTAAGAGTTCCTTTAAATTACCCTAATACAGTACAGGGGACTCAGAGATAAGGAGAAGTATAAAATGTCTAATATTCTATCGGGACTTTCCAATCTTGGCCTTGCAGGGCTTGAGAACGCCAGCCTTTATGAGAAGGAGGAGAAGAAGCCTGTAACCAAGCCCAAGGAGGAACCGGCCAAGCCCAAGGAGCATAATGAACTGGAGTATGTATTCGGCAAGAGTCACTCGTGTCCGGTCTGCTACAATGATTTTAAGGCACCTACGGTAAGACAGAGCAAGTTAAGGAGCAAGGGCGCGGACTCAGATCTTCGTCCGAGGTTTGCGGGTGTTGACCCTCTTAAATATGACGTGATAGTATGCCCCAAGTGCGGATATGCGGCCCTGGGCAGGTTTTTCGACACAATAACTCCCCCTCAGGCCAAGCTTGTCAAGGAAGGTATCAGCAGGTCTTTCAGGTCGATCACTTCACCCAAGGAAGTGTATACCTATGACGATGCCTTTGTTAATTATCAGCTCGCGCTCGGAAATGCAGTGGTTAAGAAGGGCAGGGCAAGCGAGAAGGCTTACCTGTGCCTTAAGATGGCCTGGCTCCTGCGCGGCAAGCTGGAAGCATGGGATTCGGAATACGAGCCCTATCAGGGTGATTCTTACGCCCAGGATGTTCAGGACCTTAAGCAGGATGAGCTTGAACTCCTCAACAATGCCGTGGAGGGATTTCTTACGGCGAGACAGTCGGAGACCTTCCCCATGTGCGGAATGGATGAGAATACACTTGATTACATCATAGCGGTATCCGCGATGAAGCTTGAGAAGTATGACATAGTCAACCAGATGCTCAATTCACTTTTGGGCAAGCCGGGTCTTAATTCCAGGATGAAGGATCTGTGCCTCGACATAAAGGAACAGCTCAAGGCTGTGACCAGGTAGGAGATGATATGAAGTTCGTAAATCTCCCTGACATGGGAAGAACCGGTTCAAGCGAGCTTGCCGAAGAATATAAGAACGGCCACGGATACGGGGCTGTAACGGTGGGCAGTACCCGTCTCTTCATTAAGAAGGGACTCAGGGTCTATTGCATAGCTTATGAGGAAGCTGACAGGATATTCAGAAGGGTACGCCGGGTAAATGCGCAGATGTGCTGCGATAACGGGGAACTGGAGCTTGAGTATCTTGTGGTAAGCGCAGGCGGAAGGGAAGTTATAGAAGCTGAACTGCCGGGGAAGAAGGCGGCCAGGATGCTGTTGGACGAACTTAAGGAGACCGCTTCGGGCGTGGAATTTTGTGCACCATGAGCAGTGATGAGATTTATGACATCTTAACAGAAATATATGAGGGGTATTATAATGTCGAAAGGGAAGGGTGTTTAGAACCCTTTGATGCGGTGGGGTATCTCTCGAATGAGGCACAGCAGTATTTTCTTGTTAAGGCTGCTCACATTGCCTCGGTCAATTCATATGAATACGTATATTTTAAGAAATGCGACGAGTTAGACATCGAGCTGCTTGACAGCCTCGATAAGAAGGCATGGGAAGATGGGATATCGGGTGTAAGGCCTTCTGCTGACCATAAGAACACTGACGTTGCGCTCGTGATCATTGCGGACAGGGTGACCGACGCGGTGAAGAGTGCAGTAAATACCTATAAACATTCCAAGAATTATAAGCTGGGATTCTTTGGCTTTTCCAATTACAGGCTGGTTGTAATAGAAGCCTTTAGCGGTCTTATCCTCACAAACCGCCGGGGAAGGGACCTTAGGGACTTCATTACACATACATTAAAAAAAGTGGGAAAAGGAGTGTGATAAAATGCTGGCTTTGTTCATCATTTTAGCTGCTATTGCGATCCTGATCATCGGTTACATAACCTATGGTTCATGGCTTGCCAAGCAGTGGGGTATTGACCCTTCAAGAAAGACTCCTGCGATTGAGAAAGAGGACGGTGTTGACTATGTTGCAGCTCCTCCTGCAGTCCTTATGGGACATCATTTCTCATCAATCGCAGGTGCAGGTCCCATAAACGGACCTATCCAGGCTTCTGTTTTCGGATGGCTTCCCGTTTTTCTGTGGTGCGTACTCGGAGGTATTTTCTTCGGCGGTTTACAGGATTTTGGTTCCCTGTTTGCTTCCATACGTCACGATGGAAAGTCACTGGGTGAGATCATCCACGACACTATGGGTAAGAGGGCTAAGAGGCTCTTCCTCGTATTTGCTCTTCTCGTGCTCATCCTCGTAATAGCATCGTTTGTAAACGTTGTTGCTGGTACCTTCTTTACCGAAGAAGGCGGTTTCGGATTTACCGGAGCTCCCACCAACAATCAGACGACTGCTATGATATCGCTTCTCTTCATCGTGCTGGCTATAGGCTACGGCTACATAACCAACAAGATGAACGTAAAGACACTTCCTGCGTCTATCGGCGGTATCATTGGTATCGTTATCATTACCGTTATCGGTCTTAACTGCGGTTTCGTTATGGGACGTACCGCCTGGATCGTACTTATCGGTATTTATATCGTAATAGCATCACTGGTTCCTGTATGGATCCTCTTACAGCCCCGTGATTATCTTTCAAGTTTTCTTCTTTATGCAATGATGGGTGTGGCTGTCATCGGTATCATAAGCAATGCCTTTACAGGCAATGCAAGCTTCGACATCCCTATGGTTACCGGATGGAAGACTGATATCGGCGGAATGTTCCCGGCCCTCTTCATTACAGTTGCATGTGGTGCATGTTCAGGTTTCCACAGCCTTATATCAACCGGTACTTCCAGTAAGCAGCTCCGCAACGAGAGAGATGCCAAGCCTATCGGTTACGGTTCAATGCTTATCGAGTCGGCTCTCGGTATCGTATCCCTTATTGCAGTAGGTATGGTATTCGGTAAGTTCCAGGAAGGCGGATTCGGATCACCTTCTGCAGCATTTGGCGGTGGTATCGCGATCATGTTCGGTCCGGAAGGATCCGGCATCTACAATACCATTTCAGCACTCCTTACCCTGGCTGTTTCGGTATTCGCACTTACATCGCTTGATACAGGTACCAGGCTTTCAAGGTTCATGTTTACCGAGCTCTTCTTAAATGAGGACGAGGCAACATGGAAGGATGCCAAGGGTATCCGCAAGCTGTTTGCTCATCCCCTTTTCGGTACCGTCTTCATGGTTGTAATAGGATGTGTACTCGGAGGACTCAAGCTCTCAGCTATCTGGGCACTCTTCGGAGCAGCCAACCAGCTTCTTGCAGGTATAGCTCTTCTTGCCGTATGCGCATGGCTCGGTGAAGTAGGTAAGAATAACAAGATGTTCTTCTTCCCTATGATCTTCATGCTCTGCGCAACGCTTACAAGCCTTGTACTGACGATCTTTAAGAAGTTCGGTGCTATAGGTTCGGGCGAAGCCGTATGGGGCGACTGGTTCCAGCTTGTATTTGCGATCGCAATGGCAGTTCTTGCAGTCATCCTGGTTGTTGAAGGTGTTCAGACCTTTAAGCAGCAGGCAGCTGATAAGGCTAAGGCATAAGAATTTAAGAACGATCATAAATTAAGAAGAGGAAGGCATCAGCCTTCCTCTTCTTCTGTGGTAAAGTCATCAAATTCGAAGTCCTCGGTGTCCTTGTCCTCATCCTTTACAAGTCCTACACCTTCGGCAACTTCCCTGGCCTTCTCCTTCATCTCGGTTGCAGCCTCGTTCAGCTTGTTCATGATGACGTCCTTGGTCTCTTCGGCCTTCTCTTTAAGATCCTCGGCCTTATCCTTTATGTCATCACCGCTTAATGAAACGTATTCGCGGCTTTTCTTCTCGAATATGTCGCTTGCTCCGCTCTCGCCGGTGCCGTACTCGGCTTCCTTCCTGTTCCCAAGTACATAATATACAGCTCCGCATGCTGCTGCGGTCACTGCGGTAAATGCCAAAAATTTGCCAAACTTGCCAGCCATCTTGTGCTCCTTTCGAAAATCAGATTTAGTTTATTATAATCCAAAAGTATCTCGTTGAAAAGTATTCTTTTGTATTGTAATATAGTGGCATGTACAGGAAGAAAGTCAGATATTTCATATGTATACTGGTACTTACGGTAACGGCTCTCTCGCTTGCGGCATGTAAGAAGGAGAAGAAGACCGAGATAGTCCTGACGACTGATTTTGAAGAGGGAGAAGTGTTCAGGATAGAGAAGATGTCATGCTATGAGCCGGAAGTCATGGTATATCTTGTCAATTCCGAGAATAAATACGACGAGATCTTCGGGGCCGATATCTGGCAGATACCCATTGAAGGAACCACTCTGGAGAATAAATATAAGGATACCATACTGGCCCGCCTGGCGCAGATCAAGGTCATGAACCTTATGGCGGCTGATCAGGACTTCAAGCTCACGGAGGATGACGAGCTGAGGGTCAAGGCGGCGGCCCGGGACTATTATGCATCCCTGAATCCGGCCGAGAAGGAGCTCATGAAGGTCGATGAGGATATCCTTTACCGGATCTATTATGAATTCGCAACCGCGGATAAGCTGTATCATGACATGACAGACAAGATAGACCTTCAGATAAGCGATGATGAGGCAAGGATAGTAACCGTAAGGGATATACTGATAAAGACCTACAAGCCTTCAGCCGTCGGTACGGTGTCGTATAATTCGGCCGAGAAGGATGAGGCATATCAGCGGATACTCAGCATAAAGCAGAGGCTTGACGAGGGTGCTGACTTTGATGTTATAGCCGAGAGCACCGAGAACGAGGACGACCGTATAGAATACAGCTTCGGAAGGGGCGTGATGCCGGCAAGCTACGAGGATGCCGCCTTTTCCCTGATCGTCGGTGAAGTGAGCGACATCGTTGAGACCGAATACGGTTACCACATACTTAAATGCATCACCGCTTATGATCCTGAGGAAACGGACAGGAACCGGGAGATCCTTATCAAGGAGAAGAAGCAGGAAGCCTTCAACAAGATGTATGATGATTATCTTTTGAACATCAACTCCAATTTAAACGGTGACCTGTGGGATACGATAGCCTACCGGAAAACGGATTCCATATCAACAACCAGCTTTTTTGATGTGTATGATACATATTTTGTTCCGGTGACCGGGGCCTCGTACGGGACCAAGGTTGAAAACAGCAGATGACAGCACTTATTAGCACTCATTTTAAGTGAGTGCTAATTTTTTCTTGACTTTTGAATCCGCCGGTTTTAAAATCATTATCAGAAACGGATCACCCGGTAAATGTGACACTTCAGCTCTGAATAAAAGTGCCACATTTTGGGGAGGTTTGAGAGTATTAAGAAAGAAGGAAAGAAAGATGGCAGTTAAGAAAGGTAACTTATCAATCAATAACGAGAATATCTTCACCATTATCAAGAAATGGGTATATTCGGATCATGATATTTTTGTACGTGAGCTGATATCGAACGGATGCGATGCGATCACCAAGCTTAAGAAGCTTGATATGATCGGTGAGTATTCATATCCTGATGATTTTGAGAATAAGATAAAGGTAATAGTTGATCCCGAGAAGAAGACCATGAAGTTTATCGATACCGGTATCGGTATGGACGCGGACGAGGTAGAGGAGTATATTACCCAGATCGCATTCTCCGGTGCGGCTGACTTTATCGAGAAATACAAGGACAAGACCAATGATGATCAGATAATAGGCCATTTCGGACTGGGCTTCTATTCCGCATTCATGGTTGCCGATTCGGTGCATATCGACACTCTGTCATATAAGGAAGGTGCCAAGGCTGTACACTGGGAGAGCGACGGTGGTACCGAGTATACTATCGAAGAAGGCGACAGGACAGAGGTCGGTACCGAGATAACCCTCTTCCTCAACGAGGACTGCCTTGAGTTCTGCAACGAATACAGGGCAAGAGAGATAATAAAGAAGTACTGTTCATTCATGCCGGTGCCCATTTTCCTTGAGAAGGCAAATGCTCCCGAGGAATATGAGACGATCGACGCGGCAGACAAGACCGATAAGGATGTCGTTATAGAGGAGATCCATGAGGAAGCCAAGTATGAGGAGAAGGAAAAAGAAGACGGGACCAAGGAGAAGGTAGAAGTAAGTCCCGCAAAGGAAAAGCTTAAGATAGTAAAGAGGCCGGTTGCCCTTAACGATACCCATCCCCTTTGGGCCAAGCATCCCAATGACTGTACAAAGGAGGAGTATCTTGACTTTTACAGGAAGGTATTCATGGATTACAAGGAGCCTCTTTTCTGGATCCATCTTAACATGGATTATCCCTTCAACTTAAAGGGTATACTCTACTTCCC
>JAILCT010000138.1 GCA_024690425.1 Lachnospiraceae bacterium
CGGTGTTTACTGGTCGGTCGAGTATGACGGAGAGCCTGCCGATGATACGAAACACACCTACAATCAGGCATTTGCCATATATGCGCTTTCATCATATTTTGATGCATCGAAAGATGCGGAAGCACTGTGTCTGGCACATGAACTTAGAAGGATTGTGGAGGAGAAATGTCGCGACAGGGATGGTTATCTTGAGGCCTTCAGTGCCGACTTTATACCGGTCGGAAATGAGAAGCTCTCAGAGAACGGGGTGGAAGCTTACAGGACCATGAACACCATGCTCCATGTATATGAGGCATATACCGAGTACCTTCGGGTGATAAAGAAGGTGCTGTCCGGGCTGCCGGATCCGGCATCATCCGACGCGACGGAAACCTATGAAGAGTCAGGCGGGGATAAGGTGTATGACTTTGACCTGATTGCCGAGAAGGAGGCAGTAGAAAATGACATCCGTTTTATCCTGGATGTCATTGCAGATAAGATATATAACCCGGTGTTTGAGCGACAGGAGGTCTTCTTTGACAAGGATTATAACACGCTCATAGATCTTCATTCATATGGACATGATATAGAGGCCTCATGGCTTGTGGACAGGGGGCTTGATATACTGGATGATCCTTTGTACAAGAAGAAAATACGTCCGATAAATGACGCACTTGCCAGGCATATATACGAAAGAGCTTACGTTAATCATTCGATCTTGAATGAGTGTGAGAATGGCGTGGATGATGAAACCCGTGTATGGTGGGTCCAGGCGGAAGGAGTGCTCGGATTCATGAATGCAGCCTCAAAGTGCAGGACGGCAGGCGATGAGGATGGTGCGTTAAGGTATGAAGCGGCTGCGGAGGATATATGGGGATACATCAAAGATAAGATGATAGATAAAAGACCGGGTTCTGAGTGGCTCTCACAGGTTGATAAGGACGGTAATCCGGATCCTTCAAGGGATATCGTCGAGCCATGGAAGTGTCCTTATCACAACGGACGGATGTGTATCTATATTTTGAGCCTGTTCTGAATATAGATGCAGGCTGATAAGCGAGGTTCAGATACATGAAAAACACAGGAACTCCTGACAACATAATAAACGTAATGAATCGGGCCGTTGAGGGTGAGCAGATCACCATCGGATTCATAGGCGGCTCGATCACCCAGGGTGCGGTGGTAAGCGATGAGGCCCTATGCTATGCCGCAAGGGTATTTAAATGGTGGAAGGACAGCTTCCCTGAAGCGGAAGTCAGATATGTCAATGCAGGCATTGGTGCGACCACATCGCAATTCGGTGTCGCAAGAGTATCGGATGATCTGCTTAAGTATGATCCGGATTTTGTTATCGTTGAATACAGTGTGAATGATAATGATGAAAACGATAAATCTAATGACAGAAGCGAGCTGTTCAGGGAAACCTATGAGAGCCTTATACGCAGGATCCTTTCGCATAGAAACAGATCCGGCAATGCACCGGCCATTCTCATAGTTAATTCAGTTAAGTACGATAACGGAAGGAACTTCGAGGAGGTCCATACAGAAATAGGAAGGCATTACGGGATCCCCTGCATAAGCATGAAGGAATGCATCTATGATAAATTCATGACTGCTCCGGACGGAAACATGATTTTGCCTGACGGACAAAAGATAAGCATAAAAGATATAACAGGCGACATGCTCCATCCGAACGATCTTGGACACGGGATCGTTGCAGGCCATATCACGGATTACCTTAATGCCCTTAAGGCACGATCAGATAACACTGGATTTGAAGAGGATGGCAAGTGTATAGAAGTAGCAGAGCTGCCGCCTGCCCTGACTTTCAATATGTATGAAGATGTCAGGAGATATAACAGGTTAAACTCCACCCCTGTACTTAACGGATTTACCGAAGATGATGCTCCCGTGATGGACCCCTTTGGGATAAATACTGGTTTTGATGTGGAAGACAGTAAAAAAACCGGTGATGATATTGTGCTGTCAAGCGAGGTCAGGGATGTATTCAGGAACGGCTGGCATGCTTCAAAGGAGGGTGATTCCATAACCTTTAAATTCACCGGAAGCGAACTGGCTTTAATGTACCGTAAATCGGTCAATAAACCGGCACCGATGGCGTATGCGGTCATAGACGACGATGAAGAAAACCGTATAAGGCTGGATGCCAATTTCGATGAGGATTGGGGCGACAAGGCATATATGGCTACGCTTATGTATCATGGCAGGATATGCAGGAACGGCAGCTTCCCAGAACAGAGTGTTTGCGGCGGTTATTTGCGTATTGCATGCGAAAATACGGGGCAGCATACACTCACCGTAACAATCGAGAAGGCGGATGATTGTACAAGTGATTTTTACCTGATAAATGTTGTGGGGTAGTTACACCAACTCAGGATAAATGTTTTCTGTTAAGGAGGTCTTAATGAACCAGATACCGGTTAACAAAAACGCGACGAAAAATGCAGTGAAACTGCTTGATTACCTGTGTGTGACAGCAGGAAGATCGATCATCACCGGACAGCATACCCAGACCAATCAGATGGAGGAGATCACATACATCTATGAAAAGACAGGAAGGGAACCGAAGCTTCGCGGCTTTGAACTTCTGGCTTATTCGCCCAATATAAACTATGACGATGCCTCCTATGAATGCCTTAAGGAGATATATGATAACCGGGGAACACTTGATACCGCATTAAAGTGGGCCGGCTCAACAGATGGGATACTTACGTTCTCCTTCCACTGGTTTTCCCCAATGGGAGGCAGGGATAAGAGTTTTTATGCGGCCAATACTGATTTTGACGCTGACAGGGTGCTCACAGAGGGAACCCCCGAGAGGGAAGCATTCTTCCATGACGTGGATGTGATCGCCGGACTGCTTAAGCCGTTTTGCGATAATGATATCCCGGTGCTGTGGAGGCCCTTTCATGAGTCTGATGGTGACTGGTTCTGGTGGGGATCTAAGGGTCCCGAAACGGCAAGGGAGCTGTATAAGCTTATGTTTGAGCGTTATACGGGTAAGCATCATCTTGACAACCTTCTCTGGGTGTGGAACAGCAGGCTTTCCGAGGGTTACCCGGGAGATGAATATGTGGATGTTATTTCCGTGGATGTATATTCGGAGGAATACAGGGCAACCGATTACGACAAAGAATACGAAGAGCTTGTTAGGAATACGTCGGATAAGAAGGTGGCGGCACTGGCCGAGGTGGGATATTTACCGGACATTGATATGCTGGCAAAATCACATGTGCCCTGGGCTTATTTTATGGCCTGGTCAAAGGAATTTATCATAGGAGAGAAGTATAACAGTGTGGGAAACTTAAGAAGAATGTATACAAGCAGTTACACCATACAGGGAAAGAGATTAATTAAGTAAAAGTTCAACTGCAGATAATATAAGTAAATTACCTAAATTACCTAAAATATATAGATGAAGTAATTAATTGGTGTTAATATATACCCGTTAAGGAAATTACCTGCAGGTTCGCGGGGAACGTCAAATATTAATAACGAGGGAGTGCAGGATGATAAGAAAAAGCGTTACCATGGGGGATGTTGCACGGGAACTGGGAGTCAGCACGGTATCCGTGTCCAAGGCACTTACGGGTAAGGAGGGTGTTTCCGAAGCCGTCCGTGAAATGATCATAAAAAAGGCGGATGAGATGGGATACCGCTATACCGGAAGCAAGAAAGAGAATTCCGGGGAGAGGCATAACATAGGTATCTTTGTGAGTGAGCGCTTTATAGCCAAGGATGCATATTACAGCCGCCTGTATGAAAAGACCATGATGATGCTGTCGGAACAGAAGCAGATGGGCATGCTTGAGATTATCAGACGGGAGATGGAAAAGGAAGGACAGATCCCTGCACTTATAAGTTCAGGACAGGTGGAAGGTGCCATAGTACTCGGACAGATGTCGAAGGATTACCTTCAGATACTGAAGGACAGCACAATCCCATTGCTCTTTATGGACTTCTATGATGAGGGTATTTTCGAGGATGCGGTTATAAGCGACAGCGTATTCGGATCGGATATCCTGACCAATTATCTGATAAATAAGGGGCATAAAAGAATAGCCTTTGTCGGCAGTATTAGAAGCACCAGCAGCATAATGGACAGATACATTGGTTATTACCGCGCGATGCTCAAGTCCGGACTTGAAATAAAGGATGAATGGCGTATTGAAGACAGGGATGACGAAGGCGAGAGGATAAAGTTCGCACTCCCTGAGGAT
>JAILCT010000151.1 GCA_024690425.1 Lachnospiraceae bacterium
TACCAAGTACGACGGCAAGAACTATTTCGTTCCCGTTTACAAGGACAATGTTGAAGGATACGACTTCATGTTCCGTAAGGCAGTAGCTGATGAGCACGGCTGGGATACCGCTTCAGTTAAGAAGCTTGCTGATCTTGAGCCCATGCTTGCAGACGCTAAGGCAGACGGTCTTAAGTATCCTTACCTTACACAGAAGACAGCTATGTTCTACAGATGGTACATAAATGACTTCGATTTCTTCACAGCTGATGCAACAGCTAACTGGGTAGCAGTTGACAAGAAGACCAACGAAGTAGTAGATACAGTTCTTACACCTCAGTATACCGAGTTCTGCAAGCTTATGGCTGATTGGGCAGACAAGGGATATATCTCAGAGGATGATGTAACAAAGACAACAACCGATACAACAACTCAGAGCCAGGATTGGGCAGTTTCTTGGTGGACAGATATCCCGGTTAACGATGAGGCTAACTCACGTTACGGCCAGGATGTTGTAATGGCACCCGCTACTGACAGATGGGCACATTCAACTTCAGCTCTTGGTTCATGCTACTGTGTAACAGCTAACTCAACACCCGAGCAGGCTCAGGCTTGTATCGATTTCTTAGGCCTTATGTATACAGATTCAAAGCTTGCTGATCTTTATACATTCGGTATCGAAGGCGAAGACTTCACATATGATGCAAACGGACATGTAACTCAGACATCTGAGAAGTACAACCACTCAATGTGGGAGTCAGCATCAGCTACCATCGTTACACCTCTTGACAACGAGCCTGACAACAAGGCAGACCTTTACAAGGACTTCAACGGTGGTGCCAAGACTTCTCCGGCAGCAGGTTTCCGTTTCGACAAGACACCTGTTGAGGCTCAGTTCGCAGCTTGCCAGAGCGTATTTGATGAGTATGGTTTCGTTCTTGAGAACGGCGGCGTAGCACCCGGCGATGTAGAGTCAACTATCGAAGCTTACCAGGCAGCCCTTGACGAGGCAGGTTATCAGGATATCCTTGCTGAGTTCCAGAGCCAGTACGATGCATGGAAGTAAGATGACAATATCTTAAAATCATATAGTAAACAGGGACGGTTCCTTGTGTTTCAATTGATAAACTTCTGTAATTATGGTATGTTAAACAGGGGTTTTGGGGACACAGGGAACCGTCCCTTATTTATGAAAAGGGAGATTATGTATGGCTGACTGGATCATTGTTGTAGATGACGATCTATCCAACCTGCAGGCAGCGGGAACAATACTTAGCCGGAACAATATGCGTGTTACCGCGCTTGACTCGGGACAGGCTCTTCTTGATTATGTCAGGGAGAACAATGCCCCCGATCTTATCCTTCTTGATATAAACATGCCCGAAATGGACGGTTTCGAGACTCTTAAGAAATACAGGTCTCTTGAAGAAGAGCTTAACATTACCAAGGTTCCGGTCATATTCCTTACTGCCGATGAAGATACCGCTTCAGAGAGCAGGGGCTTTGACATGGGCGTGTCAGATTATATCCGTAAGCCCTTCAATCCCGATGTTCTTATAAGGCGTGTGGAGAACATCGTCAATACGCATGGCCAGATGCTCAGGTTCGAAGAGCAGGCCAAAACAGACAGGTTAACAGGATTTCTTAACAAGGCCGCCGCGAATGAGCGCATCAGTGAACTGTGCTCCGTTGCGAGCGGCTGTTTATGTGTCATAGATCTTGATTCTTTCAAGCTGGTCAATGATATATACGGTCATGATACAGGTGATAAGGTACTCAGGTCGTTTGCGGCGATAATGAAGGACAACTTGCCCTTTGCCGGGACCTTCGGCAGGGTAGGAGGCGATGAATTCCTTATCTTTTGTGAAGGCATGAAGGACGAAGCGGACCTTAAGGCGTATTCTGACAGGATCAATGAGAAGATGCTTGAAGAAGCCAGGAATATAATGGGAGACCAGATGAGCATCCCTCTCGGAGCTTCGCTGGGTGCCGTAATGGTTCCCGAGAACGGTAATGATTTCCTTGAGCTGTTCCGGGTTGCGGACAGGGCTCTCTATCAGGTCAAGAGCGGCGGCAAGCATGGATATGCCCTGTATGTCCCGGGCAGCGAGGTCAGTGATAATGAGGTCCCCAAGGATATGGACCTTAAGACCCTGTCCCATATACTTGAAGAGAGGAATATCCCCCAGAGTGCCATGTGGATGGGAAGGGAGGCCTTCGGGAACATCTACAGGTACATGATCCGATATATGGACCGGTATCAGGGAACGGCCTACAAGCTCCTCTTTACAGCCCATATCCCGGCAGGTCAGTACAGCAATGCAGAACGTCTTGACATGATGGACCATGTAAGGGTCCTTCTTCAGGAATCACTCAGGAATTCGGACATTATGATGCAGATAGGGGAGAACCACTTCTTCCTTCTGCTTCCCGAGATCAACGAATACAATGTTGAGAGAGTCATTGAACGTATACATAAGTCATGGCAGGCTGATGCATTCAGCAGCCTGGTGTCACTTACGGTTGAGAGCGAATCCATCAATCAGGATCTTCATGAGAACCCCTACAGGGATGAAAACGGCCCCGACTGGGTGGTCGTTGTTGATGATGATATGTCAAACCTCACCCTTGTAGGCAATATTCTCAGCAAGAATAACATGAGGGTTACAGCCCTTCAGTCGGGCGAGGACTTACTTGAGTTTATTGCGGACAATGAACCGGATCTTATCCTTCTGGATGTCAAGATGCCGGGTATGGATGGCTTTGAGACACTTGCCCGCTTAAGGGACAGGGGAGGAGCGGCCGTCCGCATACCTGTTATATTCCTTACAGCCGACGAGGATGAGGATACCGAGACCAAGGGCCTTGCGCTCGGTGCAATGGATTTTATCAGGAAGCCTATAATTCCCGATACACTTGTATTAAGGGTTAAGCATACACTTGAGCTTGTGCTCCTTCAGAATCACCTTACTCAGGAGGTTGAGAAGAAGACTGAGGAGAACGAGAACCTGTCACTCCACATAGTCAAGGCCTTAGCGGAAGCGATCGATGCCAAGGATACATATACAAACGGTCACTCGGGACGCGTAGCCGAGTATTCGAAGATGATAGCCGCCAGGGCGGGCTATTCGGAAGAGAAGCTTAACGACATCTATATAATGGGACTTCTCCACGATGTCGGTAAGATCGGTGTTCCGGATGCTGTCATAAATAAACCGTCCAGGCTGACAGAGGAGGAATTCTCACTGATAAAGAACCATCCTGTCATGGGAGCAAGGATACTTAAGAATATCAAGGAGATGCCGCAGCTTTCAAGCGGTGCAAGATGGCATCATGAGAGATATGACGGTAAGGGTTATCCCGATGGCCTTAAGGGGAAGGATATTCCCGAAGAAGCAAGGATCATAGCGGTTGCCGATTCCTATGATGCCATGACCAGCAGGAGAAGTTACCGTGACCCTCTACCGCAGGATGTTGTAAGGGATGAGATAGTCAAGGGAAGAGGAACCCAGTTCGATCCCGACTTTGCGGATATTATGCTTAAGATGATTGATGAGGACACAGATTTTGACATGAGGGAGCAGTAATATGAACGAGAAGGTCATCGAGAGGAACGAACTCTTTAAAACATCTCACATGGTGATCCTTATTGCATTCACCATATTCTCCGTGATACTTGCCGGAGAATCATTTCTTATGGGCTGGGAGAAATGGGCGCTTATACTCCTCTTTTTCTGCATCATAATAAGCTGGACCCTTCATATCAGGCAGATACTTACAGAGAACAACCGCCTGTGGGTCTATTCTTTCTTTATGATGGGAACATTCTTTTTCTACGGAACCCACGCAACAAGTACATTTGATCTTGCAACGGTAATGGCAGCGGTCATCATACTCTTTACCATGACGGGTATGAAGAAGATGATAACCCTCTGCCTAATCACTTATTATCTTACAATGGCTTACGAACTCATATCCATGGTCCGCAGCGGCTATGTATTTGACGGTCTTGAGATAAGCCGGACCTTCCTCCATCTTGCGGTCATTATGATGATCGGGTGGTTTGCAAGAGTCATAATAGACAAATGGTTAAGGGTACTGGGGAAGTCCATGGAAGAGATCGAATTTCTCAAGGATGCGACCAACAGACTGGATGACTTTCTGGCGAATGTATCACACGAGATACGTACGCCGGTCAATGCCGTTGTAGGCCTTTCGGGAGTATGCATTGAGAAGGACGCCGGAGGAGAACTTACGGAGGACCTTAATTCCATCCTCGAAGCCGGTAAGAGGGTAGGCGAGCAGATAAGCGATATCCTTGACTATTCCGAGATAGACCGTAAGATGCTTGTGCGTAATGACGATGATTACATGCTGGCATCGGTTCTGAACGATCTTGTCAACCAGCTAAGGCCGTATAAACGCGAGGGGATCGAGCTGGTCATCGATGTCTCTCCCGCGATCCCTGCGATCATGAGGGGCGATGTGGGCAAGCTCAAGAAGATCCTCTGGCACCTTATAATGAACGGACTTAAGTATACTTCAGAGGGCGGTATATATGTAAGGATCGACTCGATCGAGGAGAAATACGGGATCAACTTAAGGGTGGAGGTTACCGACACGGGCATGGGCATGACACCTTCCGAGCTTGAGAGGGTGTCCGAGCGCTTCTACCAGGCTGATTCGGGCAGGTCTAGACAGGGCAGCGGCCTGGGCCTGGGAATGCCCATAGTAAAGGGCTTTGTGGCGTCAATGGGAGGCTTCATGACGATGGAGTCGACCAAGGGTATGGGGACCACGGTCAGGGTTTCGATCCCTCAGGGTGTTGTCGACGGGGAGGGATGTATGTCCCTTACGAACAGGCAGAACCTGTGCCTTGGTGCATATCTCCACTTTGACAAGTATCCCGATCCCAATGTACGTGAATACTACAACCGTATGGTCAGCAACATAGTCCACGGACTGGGCGTGCAGATGCACAGGGTTGATAACATAGACAATCTTAAGAGGCTGGTATCGTCTGTAAATCTTACCCACCTCTTTATCGCGGAAGAGGAATACGGTACCGATCCCGGTTATATAGAGAAGCTTGCTGATGAGCTCATAGTCGTGGTAGTGGCTGATACAGGCTTTAAGCTGCCCGAAGGTTCAAAGGCCAGGATAATGGAGAAGCCTTTCTACTGCTTCCCTGTTGTAACCGTCCTTAACATGGAGCTTGGTGATGAGGAGAGCCAGGTTAAGATGAAGTGTCCGGGCCTTGAGGCGCTGGTCGTTGATGACGAACCCATGAACCTTACGGTTGCCAAGGGGTTATTCAGGGGCTACGGAATGAATGTCACGACCGTATTGTCTGGCCAGGAAGCCATTGACATATGCAGGGAAAGAACATTCGGAATAATCTTTATGGACCATATGATGCCCGGCATGGACGGAATAGAGGCAATGAAGGCCATACGTGCCCAAAAGGGCGCAAAATCAAGGGAGATGCCGATCATTGCCCTTACTGCCAATGCGGTATCAACCGCAAAGGAGATGTTCTTATCGGAAGGATTTGACGGCTTTGTGAGCAAGCCGGTTGAAATAGCCGACCTTGAGAGGGTATTAAAGCGGGTGCTGCCTTCGTCGGTAATAGAGTATGAGAAGGTATCCGGAGAGAAAGCAGAAGGAGACAATATCTATTCATCCCTTAAAAAAGCAGGCATCGATACGGGAGCAGGCCTGCGCTATTCCCAGAGGGACAAAGAACTCTATCATACCCTGCTTAAGCAGTACATAAAGGAAGCTAAGATCAAGCAGGAGAAGATAAACGAATACTACAAGAATAAGGATTATAAGAACTATGAGATCCTGGTACATGCGCTGAAATCGACTTCAAAGATGATAGGAGCCACACAGCTTTCGGAAAAAGCCAAAAAGCTTGAAGACCTTGCAAAGGCCGGAGGAAGCGGTATCACCGGCGAGATGCATGATGCCATGATGGGCATGTACAAAAAAATAGCGGCAGCTATCATGAATTCCGTTGAGACAGACGAGAAGGAAGCCCCGGCATCCAGTGAGGCTCAGGCTGAGAAAACAGCAAAGACCGGTGTGCTTGAATTTGCACCCTCAAGTGAGAAGAAGGGACCGATAGTGCTGGAATTCACCCCGGATGATAAGGAAGGGGGGCTTAACTGATGGAGAAGATCAGGAAATTTGCGCAAAAGATCGGGGAGCGCCTGTCAAGGATCGTTGAGTCAGCCACTGACATGAAGGACAAGGTCTTTATCATGTTCACACTTATGATCGAGACTGCCGTTACCATTGCGTTTATCGGTGATATCATACTGAGGGAAAACAGGGTTGAGACGATAACGCTGGGCCTGGTCATTGTGTCCGCACCTGTCATAGCCCTGCTGCTGATACGGATGGGACGTCTCGACCTGTGCAGGATAAGCATAGCTGTTGCGGCGATATTTGTAATACTTCCGATAACCTATTTCTTCGGCGGTGGTATAAAAGGCGGCTCGGTAATATGGTTTTCGATAACCTTTTACTATGTGGGGATGACATTTTCGGGCAGGCTGCGCACGGTAATGCTTTCGATACTGTCAGTCATGGCTGTTGTGGTCTATAATCTGGGCCTTTATTATCCCCAGCTGGTAAGGCCGCATGCCAACCGGATGGGGGCTTATGACTCTCTTCTTTCGGTACTCATCGTAGGCCTTGAGATATACATAATGGCCAGAATCCAGAACCGCATTTTCGAGGATGAGAATAAAAAGGCGGTAGAGGAAGCAAGGAAGGTTGAGGAGATGAGCAGGGCCCAGAACCAGTTCTTCTCAAACATGAGCCATGAGATACGTACACCCATCAATACGATAATAGGGCTTAACGAGATGATCTTAAGGGAGAACATCTCGGACGAGGTTGCAGAGGATGCGGCCAATATCCAGGCAGCAGGTAAGATCCTCCTCCACCTGATAAACGATATACTGGATATGTCCAAGATACAGTCGGGCCGTATGGAACTTACGAGGGCAGTCTACAATCCCGGAGACATGCTGTCAGAGATCGTGGCCATGCTGTGGATAAGGGCTAAGGACAAGGGACTTGACTTTCACGTAAACGTTGCACCCGACATACCCGCAGAGCTGTTCGGTGATGAAGTCAGGATCAAGCAGATACTGATAAACGTAATAAACAATGCGATAAAATATACAAAGGAAGGTTCCATCACCCTGTCGGTTGAATGCGGCGAGAAGACGGGGGATAACGTAAACATCGTATATTCTGTGACCGATACCGGCATAGGCATAAAGAAGGAGAGTATTCCGCATCTGTTCAGTGCCTTTAAGAGGGTTGACGAAGATAACACACGTTATATCGAGGGCACGGGACTGGGCCTGTCCATAGTCAAGGAGCTTACCGACCTGATGGGCGGCAGGATAACCGTAAACAGTGTATACACTAAGGGATCGACCTTCGTGATCGAGATACCCCAGAAGGTAATGAATGAGAAGGCCATCGGTGACCTGGACATGGAGCGAAGGCATGTGCTCAATGCCAGGGAGCAGTATAAGCAGAAGTTCGAGGCACCGGATGCAAGGCTTCTGGTGGTTGATGACAATGAGAGCAACCTGCTTGTTGTGACCAAGCTCCTTAGGGCAACCGGAATAAAGATAGATACGGCCATGAGCGGAGAAGAAGCACTCAGGCTTACCCTTAATAATGAATATCATGTGATATTTATGGATCACCTCATGCCTGAGATGGACGGAATAGAGTGCCACAGGAAGATCGTGGGTCAGACGGGCGGCATGTGCAGGAATTCAAAGATCGTTGCCTTAACTGCCAATGCAGGCGAGGATAACAAGCTCCTCTACAGGAAGGAAGGATTCGACGGATACATAGAGAAGCCGGTAAGCGGCGGAATCCTAGAGAGTGAGCTATACCGCCTCCTTCCGTCAGACCTTGTGCATAAGGTGGGTGATGAAGAGGAAATAACGGAGGAGACAGTCCTCTGGATGGAATCGCACGAACGTAAGAAGAACGTGGCCGTGACTACCGAATCCGTAGCCGATCTTCCTGACGAAATTATCGAGAAGTACGGAATAGATACCATTCCCCATAAGGTAACCACGGACGAAGGCATCTTCAGGGACGGTACAGAGATAGATACGGACGGACTCCTAAGCTATATGGAGGATCCGAACCATAAGGTGAAGACGGGTGTTTGTGATGCGTCGGAGCATGAACTTTTCTTCGCAAACAGGCTTACCGGTGCCAACAATATCGTGCACATATCCATATCGGACGATGTTGCCAATTCGGGATATCCTCCGGCCTTGGAGGCTGCCAGGGCCTTCGGCAATGTTACGGTCTTTGATTCAAGGCACTTATCAAGCGGTCAGGGTCTTGTGGTGCTTGAAGCCTGCAGGCTGGCCGAGGAAGGCAGGTCGCCTGAGGAGATCACTCAGGCTCTTGATAAGTTCATAAACCGTGTACATACAAGCTTTATCGTAAATGAGCTTGATTTTCTGGCAAGAGCGGGTCAGATAAGCCACAGGACAGCCAACCTTTCAAGGGCCTTCATGATGAGGCCCGTGCTTGTAATGAAGAAGGGAAGGCTTACAGTCGGCAGGGTATTCTTCGGTTCCAAGGAGCGTGGATGGAAGAAATACATAGATTCAGTCCTCCTTCCCTACAACAATATAGACACGAGCCTGCTTTTTGTAACATATGTGGGCCTTACGAACCGGGAGAAGGAAGAGATCCGTTCATACATAGACCAAAAGATGAAGTTCGAGAAGATATACTTCCAGAAGGCATCACCGGCGATCGCGGTAAACTGCGGGTCAGGAACGTTCGGTTTGCTATACAGGGAGCTTTAGATATATAATACTGTTTCAGAACAGTACATAAGGAGATGACAGCATGAAGAAATACAATATCGCGGTAGCCGGAACAGGATATGTGGGAATGTCGATGGCTACACTGCTTTCGCAGCATAATCATGTTACCGCAGTGGATATCATACCCGAGAAGGTGGATCTTATAAACAGCAAAAGATCACCCATTGTCGATGCGGAGATAGAGGATTACCTTGCCAATAAGGACTTAGACCTTAAGGCAACCCTTGATGCAGGGGAGGCATATAAGGATGCGGATTACGTTATAATAGCCACACCGACCAACTATGATGCCAACAAGAACTTCTTCGATACTTCGGCGGTTGAAGCGGTAATAAAGCTCGTAATGGAGTACAACAGGGATGCGATCATGGTCATAAAGTCAACCATTCCCGTTGGCTTTACCGAGTCGGTAAGGAAGAAATACGGATCCGACAACATCCTGTTTTCACCTGAATTCTTAAGAGAATCAAGGGCCCTTTACGATAACCTGTACCCTTCGAGGATAATAGTCGGTACGGTCATGGAAGATGAGAGACTGCTCGATGCGGCAAGGACCTTTGCGGGGCTTCTTACCGAGGGAGCGATCAAGGAGAACATAGACGTCCTCTTCATGGGGCTTACCGAAGCCGAGGCTGTCAAGCTCTTCGCCAACACCTATCTTGCGCTGAGGGTATCATACTTCAATGAGCTTGATACATATGCCGAGATGAAGGGGCTTAATACGCAGAAGATAATAGAGGGCGTGTGTCTTGATCCCAGGATCGGGACTCAGTACAATAATCCCTCATTCGGATACGGCGGCTACTGCCTGCCCAAGGATACCAAGCAGCTTTTAGCCAATTACAATGACGTGCCCCAGAACCTTATCCAGGCTATCGTAGAGTCAAACAGGACCAGGAAGGACTTCATTGCCGACAGGGTGCTGTCGCAGGCAGGCTATTATGACTATTACAATTCCTCGTCATACAACAAGGAAGGCGAGCGCCCGGTAGTGATCGGCGTATACAGGCTTACGATGAAGAGTAATTCCGACAACTTCCGTCAGTCCTCCATCCAGGGCATAATGAAGAGGATCAAGGCCAAGGGAGCAACCGTGATCGTGTATGAGCCTACGCTTGAAGACGGAACAACCTTTTTCGGAAGTGAGGTTGTGAACAATCTGGAGAGCTTCAAAGAGAGGGCTGATGCCATAATCGCCAATCGTTACGACCCGGTACTTGATGATGTTGCGGATAAGGTTTATACAAGGGATATATTTAAGAGGGACTAAGGACTGAATTGTATATTTTAACTGAAAAATCATTGTTATTCTCAAAAAATTAGTGTAGAATATAATAAGATGTACTATAAATTTATTGCTAAGAAAGGAAGCAATCATGTTAGCAACACTAATTCCCTTATTTGATGAAAATATGGCGGTTAAGGCCTATTCTTTATTTACACAGAAGGCGAATCATCTGACGAATCCGATGCTTTCCGGAACAGGACTTAATGACGGAGCAGGACATATAACAGGACTTGAGATAATAAACGCAATGGGAATCGAGACTCTCAGTAAGGACAATGAGATCTTCGTTCCCGTCAGCAACGTATCCCTCTTTTCTGCGATAGACGAGCAGTGCGACGCACCTCATGAGAGGATAGTCATTCTGATAGACAAGGCAGTTAAGCCCGAGGATATGTATGTAAACAGGATAAGGGAACTCAGGAGCATGGGTTACCGCTTCGCGATGAGGAAGCTTACGGTACCTGATTTTGAACCCTACAGGTCGATCTTAAGCCTTATGGATTATATCCTTCTCGATCATAAGAAGATAGTCATAGAGAAGGCTAAGATCTATTTCACCAAGGTTTACCCTGACATCAAGCTTATCGCAGGCAATATCGAGACCCAGGAAGCATTCGATGAGCTTAAGGAAGAGGGCGGATATCAGTTCTATGAGGGTGAATTCTACCGCGTGCCCATAGCCAAGGGCAATACGGAAGTGGCACCCGTCAAGATCAACTATATTGAGCTCCTCAATACAGTTAATTCGGATGATTTTGACCTTACCAAGGCAGCTGATATCATCGGAAGGGATACGGCTCTTGTAATCTCTCTCCTTGAGATGGTCAATCATATGTCGATCAATTCCGAGATCACTTCCATCAGGCATGCGGCAGCAATGCTGGGACAGAGGGAACTTAAGAAATGGATCACAACGGCAGTTACCAAGCAGCTGTGCGACGACAAGCCCAGTGAAGTTGCCCGTGTATCGCTTCTCCGTGCCAAGTTCGCCGAGAACCTTGCTCCCATATTTGAGCAGGCAGGCCAGAGTCAGGAGCTCTTCATGATGGGCCTGTTCTCAGTGCTTGATGTGATCCTTGGCAAGACCATGACGGAAGCCCTTGAGATGCTCAAGGTTTCCAAGAACATCTCCCGCGCCCTTATCAGTAAGGAAGGGCCGTATGCGGATGTTTATGAATTCGTGCTCCAGTATGAGAGCGCAGGCTGGACGGATATCGACAGGATAATGCTCCTTAAGGACATGGATGCGGATGCCGTTTACAGTGCTTATATTGATACACTTAAGTGGTACCGCGAGCTCTTTATCAAGTAAGAATCGGATAAAATGGGCATTTTTCCTTGACAAAGGCATGCAAACCATATATATATAGGTGTAGGCGTGTAAGACGCTATTAAACTCAGAACACTAAGGAGGAGTTGAAGAATGAACAAAACAGAATTAGTAGAAGCTATGGCTAAGAAGGCCGGTTTATCCAAGAAGGATGCTGAGGCAGCAGTTAAGGCTTTCACAGAGGTAGTTACTGCAGAGCTTAAGAAGGGTGGCAAGGTTCAGCTTGTTGGCTTTGGTACATTCGAGGTAGCTAAGAGGGCTGCAAGAGAGGGTAAGAATCCTCAGACAGGCGCTAAGATCAAGATCGCTGCTTCAAAGGCACCTAAGTTCAAGGCTGGTAAGGCTTTAAAGGATACCGTTAATAAGAAATAATTGAGTGATCACTATATAAAGAGGACCCGATGAGCGGTCCTCTTTTTTGTTAATGATATATGGGGGTAATAACTTATGAGGCTTGACAAGTACCTTAAGGTTTCAAGGATAATCAAGAGAAGGACAGTGGCCAACGAAGCCTGTGATGCAGGAAGGGTCACGATAAACGGGCGACCGGCCAAGGCATCTGCCGATGTTAAGGAAGGGGATATCCTGGAGATACAGTTTGGTACAAAACCCGTAAAGGTTAAGGTCCTTTCAGTACAGGAAACCGTAAGGAAGGAAGAAGCAAAAGAGATGTTTGAGTGGTTGACGTAATATCTTTTTAAGTATATAATCTCAGTAAATAGGGGCTTTGTAAGTAAAAAGGGGAGATTTAAATGGCGAGACGTAAGGTCGCATTCAGGAAACGCCGGCAGAATCGCCTGGGAATGATTCTGGTAACCGGTGTTGTGGCGTCACTATGTGTGGTACTTATGATCAGCATGATGTCGCTTAAGAAAAAGAGAGACGGTTATGTAGAGAGGCAGCTAAGCCTTGAACAGCAGATAGATGCCGAGAACAAGAGGGCTGAAGACCTTGTGGAATATGAGAAATATACCAAGACGGCGGCCTATGTTGAGGAAGTAGCCAAGGATAAGCTCGGACTTGTATATGAAGACGAAATAGTGTTTCAGGCGGAGGATAAATAAAAGCACAGATCAGTTCTGTGCTTTATTTAGTGGATGATGTTAAAGGGTGTGAACAGGCTGACACAAAGAGTATACGGATACTGCATGGATTGTGGGCTCCTTGCCCCTGGCATGAAGGTCATCGCCGGTGTTTCGGGCGGTGCCGACTCGGTGTGCCTTTTAAGGATGCTTGCCGAAATGAAGGATGAGCTTGACCTTACCCTTGTGTGTGTCCACATTGAACACGGGATAAGGGGAGAAGAATCAAGGGTCGACCGTGACTTTGTAAAGGACCTGTGTTTAAGGCTCAATATTAAGCTTAAGATATACGAAGAGGATGTGCCGGGTATCGCCAGGGAGAGATCGATGACCCTTGAGGAAGCCGGCAGGTACGTAAGGTATGAAGCCTTCAATAAAGAGCTGGTGAAGGAAGGAGCCGATGTTATCGCTGTTGCCCATCATAAGGATGACCAGGCAGAAACTGTTCTCTTCAACATGACAAGGGGGAGCGGACTTAAGGGGATATCGGGAATGGCTCCCGTGAACGGAAGGATAATACGCCCACTCCTTATTCTCACAAGAGAGGAGATTGAAGGATATCTTAGGGAAAAGGGTCAGGATTACCGGGTTGATTCGACCAATGAAGACTCAGGATATACGAGAAATGCGATCAGAAATAATATAATCCCAAGGCTCAGGGAGATATCCGACGGGGCCGTTGACCATATCGTGCAGGCTGCTGATGAAGCAAGGGAAGCCGATGAGTATATAAGGGGACAGGCGGCACTTGCATATGAAAGGGCTGTGAGCGGGGAGGATAACCTGTACACGGTGGAAACGGAAGAATTAAGGAAGGAACCCCCTCTCATACAGCGATATGTCATAAGGAGCATACTGACAGCCCTCTACACATCCCATAAGGACTTAGAGGCACTTCATGTAAAGTCACTCGTAAGCCTCTGTGACATGCAGAGCGGACGAAGCATCGACCTGCCAAGGGGCATGATGGCAAGGAAAGAGGGCAGCAGGCTGCTGATAGGGCAGAGGGAAGCTGTAAGCCCCGATAGGGAAATGACGGATATCGAATTAAATACGGATGGAGATACCGAAGTTAAGGGATACGGGACCTTTGTGTCATGTATCGGGGAATACGACGGAATTACGCCCGCTCCCGATTCTCTCTATACTAAATGGTTTGATTATGATAAAATAATTAGTCGTGTACATGTAAGAAACAGGATACCAGGCGATTATCTGACCATAGGAAGGGAAGAGAACAGGAAGAAGCTGAAGAAGTACCTGATCGATGAGAAGGTGCCTGAATCCAAGCGCGGCGGACTGCTGGTCCTTGCAGACGGTGCCCATATCCTGTGGGTCGTCGGGATGAGGATAAGCGAGCATTACAAGGTAGGAAGAGAAACAAGACGTGTTCTTAAGATAACTTATAAGGAGACAGAAAATGGAGAGTAATATAAGCGTACTCATATCGGAAGAAGACCTTGACAAGAGGATCCGTGAGCTGGGCGAGCAGATAAGCAGGGATTATGAAGGACAGGAGGTACACCTTATATGTGTGCTTAAGGGAGGTTCCTTCTTCATGTGCGAGCTGGCAAAGAGGATCACCATCCCGGTATCGATCGACTTCATGTCGGTATCAAGCTACGGGGATGCCAGTGTATCGAGTGGTATAGTCAGGATAGTCAAGGACCTTGACAAGCCGATAGAGGGTAAGAATGTTATCGTGGTGGAAGATATAATAGACACCGGCAGGACCCTGTCATATCTG
Source organism: Lachnospiraceae bacterium (assembly GCA_024690425.1). The sequence goes on from JAILCT010000151.1 coordinate 14,318, forward strand.
CTTAAGGTATTGGGAGACAGGCATCCCGAATCGATCGCTCTGTGTACCATGCTTGATAAGCCTGACAGGCGAGTGGTTGATGATGTCAACGTGGATTATACCGGATTTGAGATACCGGATGAATTCGTGGTAGGATACGGGCTGGATTATGCTGAGAAATACAGGAATCTGCCTTATATAGGGGTTATACATTTAGACTAAATCGGAAGGATAGGAATAACAGGTGGAAAAAAAGGTAAGAGGGGTAAGCTTCTATGTACTGATCTTCGTTATGGCGATCATACTGTACCTTATATGGAGCAGGACCCTGACTCAGAAAAGCGATTATATCTCCAATTCGGAATTCGAGAAGTATCTGGAAGGGAATGATATAGTTGCCATAAGCATAACGCAGAACAGGGAAGTTCCGACGGGCGTGGTTCAGATAACCTTAAGGTCCGGCGGCTTCAAGCAGATGTATGTTTCGGATGTTGTAAAGGTTGAGGAGGAGCTTAAGACCAGGTTCCCCCAGTATACGCTCTCGGATGTCAAGCGGGAGACCTGGTTCGTAAGCATCCTGCCAAGTCTTGTGCTGGTTGTCGTGATGATATTCATCTTCATGTATATGAATTCGCAGGGCGCGGCAGCAGGCGGAAGCTACATGATGAACTTCGGCAAGAACCGGGCCAAGTTAGCTGCAGGGGATAATAAGATAACCTTTAAGGAAGTGGCAGGACTTAAGGAAGAGAAGGAAGACCTTGAAGAGATAGTAGATTTCCTTAAGAATCCCGGTAAGTATAACGACGTCGGAGCCAGGATACCCAAGGGCGTCATATTGACGGGCCCTCCCGGAACGGGTAAGACCCTTCTTGCCAAGGCGGTTGCCGGAGAAGCGGGAGTTCCCTTTTTCTCGATATCCGGTTCTGATTTTGTAGAGATGTTTGTCGGCGTGGGTGCATCCCGTGTGCGTGACCTCTTTGAGGATGCGAAGAAGAATGCCCCCGCGATCGTATTCATAGATGAGATAGATGCGGTTGCAAGACGCCGCGGTACAGGTATGGGCGGCGGACATGACGAGAGGGAACAGACCCTTAACCAGCTTCTTGTTGAAATGGACGGGTTCGGTGTCAACGAGGGCATCATCGTCATGGCGGCAACCAACCGTATAGATATACTGGATCCCGCGATCCTTCGTCCGGGCCGTTTCGACAGGCGTATAGGTGTAGGCACGCCGGATGTCCAGGGCCGTGAGGACATACTTAAGGTACACTCCAAGAACAAGCCTCTTGCCGAGGATGTCGACCTTGAGCAGATAGCGAGGACGACGGCAGGCTTTACAGGTGCTGACCTTGAGAACCTTATGAACGAGGCAGCCATCCTTACAGCCAAGGAAGGACGTAAATACATCACCCAGGATGATGTCAAGGCATCATTCGTCAAGGTAGGTATCGGGTCCGAGAAGAAGAGCAAGATCGTAAGCGATAAGGAGAAGAAGATAACAGCATACCATGAATCGGGACATGCCATCCTCTTCCACCTGCTTCCCGATGTGGGCCCTGTATATTCTGTTTCGATAATCCCCACCGGTATGGGTGCAGCGGGATACACCATGCCTCTTCCCGAGAAGGATGAAATGTTCAACACAAAGGGCAGGATGCTCCAGGATATAGTAGTATCTCTGGGTGGCCGCGTGGCAGAATCACTCGTATTCGACGACATCACGACCGGAGCTTCACAGGATATCAAGCAGGCGACCAAGACAGCCAAGAAGATGGTCATGAAATACGGTATGTCTGATAAGATAGGAATAATCAGCTACGACAATGATGATGATGAGGTCTTCATAGGACGTGACCTTGCACACAGCACCAGAGGCTACAGCGAAGAGGTTGCCAGCAGGATAGATGAGGAAGTCAAGAGGATCATCACCGAGTGCTACGAGAAGGCCGAGAAGATCATCAAGGAGAACATGGATGTCCTCCATAAGTCTGCCGAGCTTCTTCTTGAGAAGGAGAAGATAAGCCGCGAAGAGTTTGAGAGTCTGTTTGCCTAGCCTTTTGTGAAAATTATACAAAATCAAATATCAGATTTTGTAAATATTGTGAAAACTAAGTATGGATATATAGGGGGCCGAGTGCTATCATACACTTGTAACCCCCCAATACATTGTATAACCGAAAGGTTATACCCCATAAGAAAGAAATACCTTCTCCAAAAAAGACAGCATTCGTGAGGCTGTCTTTTTTACTTTGCCGGGAAATGAATAGCGTCCGACCGGGATATATGAGCAGCGACGCCTGATTTTGTCACATTTACAACATCTTGTATAATTTATGGGTGAAAAGTCCCCTATAATGTGGTATACTACCAGGAGGTGGAGAAGAATAAGGAGTCATCCTGATGGATTACGGTCATTTTGGAAGGGATTTAAACAAAAGCTTATATTTATCGACTCTCAAGCCAGTTCTAATAAAGAAGGCTCTGTTTGCGGACTATACGGCTGATTACGTGGACCCGCCCGAGCCTGCAGCCTACAGCGAAGTTACCCTTAGATTCAGAACCTATAAGAGCAATGCCGATCATGTATTCCTTATCTGCAACGGACAGAGTATGCTCATGACCAGGGCCGATTCTTCCGATTCGTTTGATTATTATGAATGCAGGGTACAGCTTGATAATGAACCGATACGTTACTACTTCGAGGTAAGGAGCGGTAACCAGGTGTGCCGCTATGACCTTCGCGGCTCGGTCAAGCATGCCGAGGAGGCCTACTACTTTACCATACGTCCCGGGTTTAAGACTCCGCGCTGGGCCAAGGGGGCTGTCATATATCAGATCTATGTTGACAGGTTCTGCAACGGGGATCCGTCAAATGATGTCCTGACCCATGAATACAATTACATCGGTGAACATACGGTACACGTCGATGACTGGAACAAGTATCCGGCAACAATGGGCGTGCGTGAATTCTACGGCGGTGACCTTAAGGGAGTGATGGATAAGCTGGATTACCTGGCCGATCTTGGGATAGACTGCATTTATTTCAATCCCCTGTTCGTCTCTCCGTCGAACCACAAGTACGATATCCAGGATTATGATTATATAGATCCGCATTTCGGCCGGATAATAAAGGACGAGGGAAGCCTGCTTGAGGATTGGGATCATGATAACAAGAATGCAGGCAGGTATATAAGCAGGGTCACAAGCCGTGAGAACCTTGAAGCTTCCAATGAACTGTTTGCAGCCCTTGTGGCCGAATGCCACAGGAGAAACATAAAAGTCATCCTTGACGGGGTATTCAATCACTGCGGTTCCTTTAACAAATGGCTCGACAGGGAGCGTATATATGAGGATGC
>JAILCT010000002.1 GCA_024690425.1 Lachnospiraceae bacterium
CACTGCCAAGCTGGCCAAGGGCTATGATGTGGCCTGTGTATTTGTAAACGATACGGTAAATGAGAAGGTCATAAGCTCCCTTGCCAAGAAAGGGGTGAAGCTTATCGCCCTTCGATGTGCAGGATTTAACAACGTAGATATCAAGGCGGCAGAAGGCAAGATAGGTGTTGTCAGGGTTCCGGCTTATTCACCCTATGCGGTTGCGGAACATGCGGCAGCACTTCTCCTTACTTCGATAAGAAGGATCCATAAGTCATATATAAGGACCAAGGACTTTAACTTCTCATTGAACGGGCTTATGGGATTTGACCTGCACGGCAAGACCGTGGGTGTTGTGGGAACCGGTAAGATAGGAAGGGTCTTCATCGACATATGCAGGGGCTTTGGGATGAACGTTATCGCTTATGATAAGTTCCCTGCGAAGGATGCTGATTTTGACTATGTTGACCTTAAGGAGATATGGAAGAAGAGCGATATCATATCCTTCCACTGCCCTCTTACGGAGGAGACCTATCATATGGTCGATGCCAAGAGCATAAAGAGCATGAAGAAGGGAGTAGTCCTTATCAATACCTCAAGGGGAGCCCTGATAGATGCGGAAGCACTGCTTGACGGCATAAGGAACCGTCACATAGGAGCAGCATGTCTGGATGTGTATGAGGAGGAAGCTTCGGTATTCTTCGAGGACAGGTCGGGACACATCTTCGAGGATGACACTCTGGCAAGGCTTATATCCATGCCCAATGTGATAGTAACTTCCCACCAGGCCTTCCTTACGCAGGAAGCACTCACCAACATCGCAAATACGACACTTGGCAATATTGATGAATACATTAAGACCGGAGCCTGCGCCAACGAAGTCAAGGCATGATCCGGTAAGCCACCTATAAGGAGACCGATATGGCAGAACTCAAATGCCCACACTGCGGACAGGCCTTTACGGTCGATGATGCGGAACTTAATTCGATAATACAGCAGATAAGGGACAGGGAATTCGAGAAGGACTTAAATACAAGGATCCGTGAGCTTGAAGACCATATGCAGGAGAAGCATGATCTGGAGATGTCTTCAAGGGAAAATGAGATAAAGCTTGCGATCAGGGAAAGTCACGAGAAAGAGCTTCAGGATCTAAAGGATAAGCTTAATAAGGCCGAGGAGAAGGTGAACACGCTTAAGAACCGGCTTGACTTAGCCGAAGATTCCAAGAAGCTAGCCGTGATGGAAGCCGTCAAGAAGGTGGAAGATGAGAAGCGGGACGTAGAGAACGAGCTTACGAAGGAGCGCGACAGGGGAAAGCTGCTGCTTGAACAGAAGGATGAGCAGATAGCCTACTATAAGGATATGAAGACCCGCATGTCCACCAAGATGGTGGGAGAATCACTCGAGCAGCACTGTGAGATCCGCTTCAATGAGCTTAGGGCCACGGCCTTTAAGAACGCCTATTTTGAGAAGGACAATGATGCAAGGTCCGGGAGCAAGGGCGACTATATCTACAGGGAATGTGACGAGAACGGTGTCGAGATCATATCCATCATGTTCGAGATGAAGAACGAGATGGATGAGACATCGACCAAGCACAAGAATGAGGACTTCTTCAAGGAGCTTGACAAGGACAGGAAGGAGAAGAACTGTGAGTACGCGGTCCTTGTATCCTTGCTCGAGAGCGACAGTGAACTCTACAATGCCGGCATCGTGGATGTTTCCTACAGGTACGACAAGATGTATGTCGTAAGGCCCCAGTGCTTCATCCCGATAATCACCCTGCTGCGCAACGCCGCACTTAATGCCCTTGCTTACAAGCAGGAGCTTATGGTAGTGCGTAACCAGGATATAGATATAACAAACTTCGAGGATAATCTGCTTAAGTTCAAGAGTGACTTTTCCCGCAATTATGAGCTTGCCCACAGCCACTTCGACAAGGCGATCGAGGAGATCGATAAGACGATCTCGCATCTTGAGAAGGTCAAGAAGGAACTCCAGGGATCGGATAACCAGCTGCGCATAGCCAACAATAAGGTCGAGGACGTGAGCGTGAAGAAACTGACCAAGGGGAATGCGACCATGCAGGCCAGGTTCGAAGAACTGGGAAAGGAATAAACCGGGATGGCAAAACTGTATTTCAGATACGGCGCGATGGGGTCGTCCAAGACTGCGAATGCGCTGATGGTAAGATATAATTATCTGGAGCGGGGCGGCAGGGCGATCCTGCTGAAACCGAAGATGGAGAACCGTGACGGAGAGAAGATAATAAGGTCGCGGGTCGGGATGGAATCGGAGTGTACCTATGTGGAAGATTTCATTGAAGAGATAGGGAAGGATCTTGAGAAGGCCAAGGCTTATGATGCTGTGATCGTGGATGAGGCTCAGTTCCTGACTAAGGACCAGGTCGACTGGTTCTCCGATCTGGTTGATTACGCCGATATTCCGGTCATATGCTACGGCCTGAGGACTGATTTCAGGAGTGACCTGTTTCCGGGATCCATGCGCCTGCTTGAGACGGCTGACAAGATCGAGGAAGTTAAGACCGTGTGCTGGTGCGGAAGGAAGGCAACCAATAATGCGCGTATCTGTGACGGCAAGGTAGTCCGTGACGGAGCCCAGGTCCTTATGGGCGGCAATGAGAGCTATGTGGCGCTGTGCCGCAAGCACTTCAAGCTGGGTCAGTTGGGGGAGGAAGTTAATTAAATAGGCATGATCACCCACTCGTCAGCAGGTGAGTAGGTGATATTTATATATAGAGTGAGACAAAAGAACCGTCCCTGTGTCTTCAGGAGGGTTTTTACAAGGAGGAATCAGATGAGTACAGACAAGGTATTGGATGAAAAAGAATTGGAACAGGTCACCGGTGGTACCGGTATGGAAGTAAATCCCCATGAGGATGATTTTGACAAGGCTTGGTTTAAGTTAAATATGGATGCACAGTTTTCACAGATGTCCAGGGATGAGTACTATCTTGAATGGAAGAGTTATGGTTTTAAGCCGGATGCGGAGGTTTTTCTTAAGAC
>JAILCT010000112.1 GCA_024690425.1 Lachnospiraceae bacterium
ACCACCTGTAGCTTGATCTTCAGAACATTTCTACCTTCCTGAAATACTTCTTTGCATTCTCAACTGTACTTACAGTCCCACTGTTTCTTCCGGCATCGATAACATACAGTACATCCGACAGTGCTGCTATGATCCGGTTTCTTTTTGGAAACATATACTCTCTCGGTGGTGTTCCCGGCGGATACTCAGACAGGATGCAGCCTTGCCTTGTCAATTTCTCATAAAGCTTCATATGTTCCTTGGGATAACAGATATCCACTCCGTTTCCGAGCACCGCTACGGTATATCCCTTCTTCTTCAATGCCGCCGTATGCGCATAAGAATCAACGCCCTTTGCCATCCCGCTTATGATGACAGAGTCAACACTCACTTCCCGAATCGCAGTATCTATACTTTTCAGCTTTCCGTCAGGAGTACACCTTCTCGCCCCCACTATTCCGACAGAACGTGAATAATTGTTTATATTCAAAAAACCCTTCACATAAAAAACAACCGGCATATCTCCAAGTCCCATGAATCTGAGAGGATATTGTTCATCTTCTGCGGTTATGATATTGATTCCTTTCTGCTCACATTGTTCCATTATCATTCGCGCATTATCAAAAATACCTTCTGAGGAAACATTTTCTTCCCTATATCTGATAAAGGAATCAATCCTTTTCTTTCCGATCAGACATTTACTTCCACTGTCCTTACCGCCTTTTACATCCCGTATCAAAAGCTCTTCTGCACTGATATCAAGACAGTTCTCGATACCCCCGCACTGCTTCAACAGTTTATTGACACTGACGCATCCCCACCCGGGCAGAAGTGACAACCATATATACATCAATCTTTTATCGTCCATCCTATCCGCTTCCTCTTCGCTAAACGGTTATTCAAGTGTTCCCCCTATGCTATCGTATACATCTGTGAACTCGATACATCAAGATCACGGCAGGATAACACCCTCACAACATCCTCTTTTCTTATCTCTTTGACACCATTAAGATCAGCCTGGGTTCTTGCAAGCCTTAAAAGCTTATGAATAACCCTTGCGCTGTAACCATATCGCTCACTAGCCTTTTTAAGCACCTGTGTACTCTCATCATCAAGCTTACAATACTTCTGTATCATGGTAGTCGTCATCTGTGCATTGCAATTGACATCCGGCTCATGCTTAAACCTTTCCTGCTGAATCCTCCTTGCCTTTTCTACCATTTCCCTTAGTTCCTGTGATGTACGGCCTTTTTCTTTATCATTCAGATCAAAATAATCAACATGAGCTACGCTCTTTTGTATATCTATGCGTTCAAGTATCGGACCCGATATCTTACCTCTGTAATGTATGATCTCATAATCCGTGCATCTGCATTTCTTTGAGGGATAATAACCACATGGACAAGGATTCATGGCTGCTACGAACATAAAATTCGCCGGATATGAATTGGTTCCATTGACGCGGGATATGGTCACCCTCTTATCTTCCATTGGCTGTCTCAGCGCATCCAGCGTGCTCTTTGAAAATTCGGCAAGCTCATCAAGGAAAAGCACCCCATTATGGGCAAGGGATACCTCTCCCGGCTGAGCATAACTCCCACCGCCTATAAGTGCATTAAGGGAAACATTGTGATGAGGTGCCCTGAAAGGTCTTTGCGACAGCAGGCCGCTCCCTGCATCAAGCAGTCCCGATATAGAGTGTATCTTAGTGACTTCAAGAGCCTCCTTTTCCGTCATACCCGGCAGTATGCCCGGTATCCTCTGGGCTATCATGGTCTTACCGCAGCCCGGTTCTCCTATCATGAGAATGTTGTGGCCGCCGGCAGCACTAAGCACTATTGCATCTATAAGCTCATCCTGTCCTCTCACATCGGAAAAATCAAGCCCTTCGCTTCCGGTCTTAACCTGTTTATCAGAAGCATTTACTATTTCAGTGATCATGCCATCGTCTTCTTTCTGTCCATCTTCCTGCATTGACAGATCAAGCCTTCCTTCAAGGAACCTCACGGTATCCGGAAGATTCTTTACCGGACAGATCCTTATACCCGAGACTGTTGATGCTTCCTTCCTGTTATCATACGGAACAATAACTGATCTGATCCCACACTTCTTTGCTTCTGTCATCATGGAAAGGATACCGTTACAGGGCCGTATCCTTCCATCCAGTGCAAGTTCCCCTATAAAGGCATACTCACCTATATTCTTCGGTGATATCTGGTCTGTCTGGAAAAGAAGTGCGATTATCATGCCAAGGTCAAAGTGGGATCCCCGTTTCTTCTTATCGCCCGGAGCAAGGCTTATTATCGTCTTATCCTTGGGTATATCATAACCGCAGGATTCAATCGCTGCCTGTATCCTCTCACCCGCTTCTTTTATCGCCTGATCGGGCAGTCCGATTATGGATATGCTCTGCTGCTGTCCCCTGATCGTTGATGCTTCTATCTCAACCACAAAAGCATCCACACCCATGGTTGCCATACTCTTTACTACTGTTGC
>JAILCT010000142.1 GCA_024690425.1 Lachnospiraceae bacterium
TGCTCCGCCCTTTGAGGTGTATATTTTACGGAAATACTCCAGCCCGTATGTATCTTCTTTCTCCTGGCTGTAGGCCGTAAAAAAGACGAACACAAGGACAAGTGCAAGGCATCCTGATGCCCCGTAGATCAAGTCTTTTGCTGCTCCGAAGAGGAACAACCCCAGGGAGGCGCCTGCCGTTCCTGCGATCGTTGCCAGAATTGCCTTAAGCCACCATGGAAGGATCAGATATTTTGAATCTTTGCAGGCCCGCACGCTGACTTTGCCGGTCTGTCCGTTCACCGCAGCCATATATCCATCAAACGCAAGATAATAGACCGGCAAAAGAACCGGCATCCTGAGCACGTCTTCTGCATGAGCACTTACACCTACTGCTTTGGTCTCCAGCGTTTTTTGGATCACAGGCTTGTAGTCGTCTCCGACTTCCCGCTCTATGCGCCATACAAGCTCATCGGCATCAATATCTCCGGTCTTTACCTGATGCCCGGCAATATAAGAAAAATCAAACTCCTTCAGTTCTTCGAGATCATAGGGCTCCATGGCATCCAAAAGCTGATTATCAAGCTGCTTCGAGCAGTTTACAAACACCTCGTCCACAAAGCCTTCGCAGTCATAAACACTTCCGCCGTCTATGCGAAACACACTGCAATGAACAGGGCCCTTCACCAACTCGTAGGGAAGATAAAAGCCCCGGATATCCGCCAGTTTCCTGCTTATGGCTTTTGCCTCTTTCCTGTGCCTGTTTTCGATGCACCAGTCACCCAGGATCTTCTTTGCCTCATCCTCTGTTATGGAAAACGGAACAATGAGTTCCGGTATATTTTCCGCATTTACAAAGGCTTTTCTTACAAGCGATCTTCCGCAAAAAGCACAGTTGGCCACTGCATCCCCTGTGCCGAAGACTATTTCCGCGCCGCATCCCGTGCAGACAGCCTTTTCCAGCGCAAAGTCTTTCAGGGACTTTTGTATTTTCTTATGACTGATCTCGCGAAATCCCTTATGCTGCTTTTTTGCCGCATCGATTCCCACATTGCTCCCACAGTGGCTACATTGGTACATGCGCTTTCTGATGTCATAATATGCAGGGGCGCCGCAGGATGGACAATGGATGTCATACAGTTTTCCTGTTTTCTTTTCCGTTTTGCCTTCAGATTGGTTCATATTTCCTCTCACCTCCATGCACAGATTGTAAATCAGTTTTTCTGATAACGGTACCTACGGAACGTAGAGTTATCTAAATCCATCCTATCATTCTAAAAAAAAGATCGACATCAAATCCATTTCTGAACTCTTTGTCGATCCTTTGCTTTGCGTGATACTCGCGCTGTGCTTTCTTACTTCGCTTATCCAGCGAAATATACTTGTTCATGGCTGTTATAATGATTCCGCTAATGCTGATTATGAAATCATCTTTTTTATCTTTTTTTCGTTATCCCTCGTAAAATCACTAAGTTCATAGGATCTGATGCGCTGATTTACTAATAAAGGTTCTGCAAAACCATTTTTCACCAGCGCTGACAATCTGTTAATTATCGTTTTGTTTGTCACCCCTATTTCACGACTGACTTCGATTGGCGTAAACTCTCCTTTATATCTCTTTATCAAAAACAGGAGCAGTTCCTTCTCCTTACTCTTTAAATATGATAAGCTTCCGCTTACTTCATCCTCAGCAGAACTTTCTGACAGTTCACAAATCTTATTGGAATACAACAGCACCATCCTCAGAAAATAATTAACCCATACTTCCGGATGAGGTGGATTGTTTCTTCCGGAGTAATAAAGCACCGGCAAACCCATCTGTATCGATTCATAATACTCATTAATGTCATATGCAAAGTATTCTTCCAATGAACCGATGCCATTAAATCCATATCCATTAATATCCAAAATGTATCCAGATAGCAGACGTGCGGTTCGACCGTTTCCGTCTTCAAACGGATGTATTGTTACCAACTGATAATGTACGACCGCTGCGACTATTAACGGGTGATCATCAGTGGTATTTACATACTCGACTAATTCATCAAGCAGCTCTGGTATATCAAGGTACTCTGGGGGAATATAATCAGGATTCCCACTCTGAGAATCATAAACGGCAAACAATACTCCGGGAGGCATAGCTCCTCTTAGTCCGATTTTTTCCTTAGATGATCCCTTTTCAACGTATTTTTGGACATCCAATATCAGTTTTTTAGAAAAACGCTCTTTCTCTTTTACCTTTTCTTCCAGATAATTCAATGCAAGAAAATAATTACGCACTTCCTGTTCCGGCTTTAGGAAATGCCTTCTTTCATCCCGCTCTATTACTTCATCAACTTGCTTTTCAGAGAGGGGATTACCTTCTATCTTATTTGAAGCATATGAACTCTTTTTCTTTGAATTCTTCCGCAGTTTGCTTGCTACAGATCTCGGTATTTTTACGGAGGAAACCTTGTATCTGTTTTTATCTATTTCTGTTATATATTTTAAAATCTCATTTGTCAGAACCACTTTAATCATCTTAATTCACCTCGATGATATTATAGCAGAACGCCCTTGAAAATCCCATTAAATTTTCACTATTTTTTCACTATTTTTCATTCTTCCTAGTCAATAATAACCGAAAGTTGTACCGCATAGCTGGCGTTATGTAGCAGTCAAGAAAAGAAAACACGGAAAAAACTTTTTTATTGTTTGTGCACAAAGTCCTGCCACCTCTATTGAAGAACAATCAGTCCGGCCAATAAGGACCATCATCCACACCTCTTCACAGACTATACCGGCATTTCCATGAATTCATCGATGGCTTTCAGAACCGGTCGGGCGTATTCGTCCCCTCCGAACAGCCATTGCTCATGCTGCATGTTGAACTCCCTGATATCCGGATCATGGAAATATTTCTTATACCTCTTCAGATACTTCTCTCCCATTTTGTTCGCATATATGAAATGCGCCCTTGTATGCTCCACATGAATATCATCATCGAGATGCGTAAGCAGATCGGTATAGTATTCGTTTTTTATCGACTCAGGGCTGAACTTTGAAAAACAGGCCATGAATTTGTCAGCTGCTTCATCATCCATCAGAAATATCTTCTTGAGGGATTCCCTGGTTTTTCTCTGTTTTTTCTCGCTTTTGATAAAGCTTGTAAGCAACGGAACGACAAGCCTGCTCTGCAGCCATGCCATCGCTTTGCCACACTGATCAAGATCAGGACTTCCAAATATTCCATGATCTATGTGTATCTTCTTTCGCATGATCAGCTGACCGACAAAACTTGATCCCAAAGATGATCCGATAGCCCCGTCAACCCTCCCTCCATGGTTGTTTTCAACATAGTCCTCTATCTTCTCCGTTACCGTGATCATATCCGGGAATATCACATCGCTCCCGTCGAACCCGTCATAATTAACACAGATCAGGTGATACTTCTCCGAAAGCGCCGGTATTACCCTTTCAAAATTAGTCTGCCAGTCACAGCATGTTCCCGGCAGCAGCATCAGCGTTCTACCGGTCATATTTCCCATCTCTTCAAACTGCATTATTTCCACCGCAAATGTCCGATTCACTCCTTTATGCCAATCCCCAAAAGGATCAGCACAAACCAGATGATCATGCTCTCGCTCATAAGTCCGTTCGTAAAGCCCAGCCTGAATGCAGATTCAGGCATTAATGACGATATGAGCTTCAATACGGCGAATATGATCAGCACGTTTGTGAAAGCCATCCCTTTCTTAAATAACGTCTTTCCTCTGGCCTGAATATAAAACCAATACAAAAACACAGGCAGCATCAGCATTTCACTTATCGGAACAAGCCATGAGAAGTTACCAAACAGCGCTTCACATATCGTAATCGCATCCTGCGAGAACCCATTATTGTTCAGCCACGCAAACAGGCTTAATGTCACAACGTAGATCAGGTGAAGTGCGATCCATGGAGTGAGACCGAAGGCATTCAGGTAATGATATATCATTTTGTGCTTTTCATCCGGTATATATTCCTGTACTGCAAACAGCGCTATGCCGTAGAGAATGATGCCCGGAAAAGCAAGAGCCATTGCAAGTATATATCTCCATTGCGGAATCTGTGCAGTTCCTGCAGTAAGCCAGATAAGATTAGCCGTATGTAAGGGATCGCCATACATCATCAGCCAGTCTCCGCTTCCATAACACAGGCATCCCAGTATCCCGCATATTAATGCCTGCATGTTCCTTGTCTTTTTAACCACCTGTTCCCTCTGAAACATATTTTTCTATAGCGTCTGCCGCTTTAGCCACACCATTTTCTTCCATTATCTTCCGGGATATCTCCCCTGCCTTCGCATCATACCTGCCGCTTACCAGATCCTTCAGGGCATTGGCTATTTCATCAGTAGTGCATAACCTCTTCCGAATATACAGGGGTTTCGGTCCGCATCCGATCCTGTGATCCATTTTGCCGTAAAAGTACTGGTCAAGTGCAAGAGCGATGATAAGCGTAGGCAATCCCGCCCTCAGTCCCATTCCGTTTGTCGTATTTCCTCCGTGATGCACCACTGCCCGCACCTTTCCAAATATATACGGATACGGCACTGTATCTATGAAAAACAGCCTATCTGTGTTTATCCTGTCTTTTTCGGGCATCTGGAATGCCTGGACTATTGCCCTGATCCCCGTTTTTTTCAGTGCTTCAACCGTCAGTACCTGTAATTTTGCAAGCTCAGGGGATTCCGCTTTCCCGAAAGCAACAAAGATCGGCTTCTCTCCGGAATCAAGAAATTCCGCGAGATCCTCCGGTTCTTCATAATCCTCTGCCGCTTCCTCCGGATGATACCAGTATCCTGTCACATGTATATGTCTGCCCCATGCAGGATCAGGTTTCATTAAAACGGGACTGGTAGGATAAAATGTAAGGACTTTTCTTCCATGCATTTCCGTATAGCTGCTGCTTATCTTCCATTTCGGTAGCCCGGCCGATCGTCTCCACTTGTTGAGGGCGATCATTGTCATAAGATTCATGCCCTGCGGCAGTCCGTCATAGCTCTTTAGCACCTTGTCCGTATCGTACTCATCACAATAAAGGGAATACTGTCTTGTCGGATCCATCGGGCTGTAGAACAGACGGGCACATGGTATATTCAGATACTCTGCTGCGTGTCTGGCAAAGGCCGCGCAGATCCCGTACATGACAAGATCAGAACCTTTTACGGCGTTAACCGTCTGCGACATAAAATCCGGATTTTCTTTTTTTAGTCGGAACATCCCCTTTGCAAAATCAAGGCTCGTCTTATAGTCCGTGACCAGATACTTCATAACATGATCCGCATCTGTATCAAGCCTTAAATACGTAACACCCTTGCTCTCTATGAGAGGCCGGAAGGCTTCGGATGTCAGTATCCTGAACTCATGACCTCTCCTTATCATCTCCCATCCGAGTTCAGCCAGTGGGTTCACGTCACCCCTGGTTCCGGCTGCAACCGCTGTAATTACCATAAACACTATTATCACTGATCCCCTTCATCTTTGACAGCAGATCCTTATAGATCGGTTTTGCCTTAGCAAACCTATACATTGTTCGTTTGAAATAAAGATTTGCTAAGTTATTCTTATCATCGACCTGCCTTATCAATGACGCACTCCGCATACATCAACGGTATCGTAGACGCAAACTGCTTTGAATATTTTACTTTTAATCCGTTTCCTTCGAGAAAAGCTTTGTATCTTTCTGCATCCCATTTTGCTTCAAATACAACTCCGGCATACGAAAGCGCCTTGCTGAAAACCTCGCTCATCTTCTTCGAATTATCATGTATGAAGTTTGGAGCGATAAGCAGCCCGTCTTTTTTCAAAACTCTCCTTATCTCGGATAACACTTTTTCGGAATCAGGAATCACATGCAACGCATTGGCTATGATGATCACATCAAAGCTCTCATCATCATATTGCAGTGCGGAAGCATCAGCCCATTTGAAATCAAGGTTGGACGGAACTATCCCCCTTCTAGCCATGGCAAGCATCTTTTCAGAAAAATCCGTTGCTATCATTCGTTTAGTTTCGCTTGCCACCTGCTTGGCAATTACGCCGGGACCGGTAGCGAGTTCAAGAACTTCCTTATCTTTCACCATCATTCGTATACGCTTATACATAGTTTCATATGCGCGCTTGTTCCCGGGTGTTCCCGTAACAAACCTGCTGTATACCGGAGCGAATTTATCCCAAATATTCTCGTTTTTCGCGCCCAGTATCCGCATATCTTCAAGGACTGCCCCGCTCTTCCATTCTTTAAGAAATCTCATGCTATGCTCCCTTATCATCGGTTTATACTTCATTGCTGCGGTCTCCTACCACTTAAACACAGCCAGCCTGTTATTGATATTCTTACCCACTATCGCAAACAGCTTTCCGCGTATAGAATATTTCTTCATTTCCTCGTTGTAGCTCCTTTCGGATATAAACGTAAGGCGCGGCTCC
Source organism: Lachnospiraceae bacterium (assembly GCA_024690425.1). Next base: position 6,432 of record JAILCT010000142.1, read on the forward strand.
AGCTCAAGATATTCTTTTCCGGATTTCGTTCCCCAGCCGAAAGTCGCATTTGTATTCTTTACCGCATCATGATGGCTTCCGTGTTTTTCAAGGAAAGGTGAATGCAGCTCGACGAGCAGATATCCGTGGGGAAAGCTGTCGCACAGCATATTCAGGCATGTCTTAACCTGCTCTTTGGAAAAATATTCAAGAACACCTTCCACGACCAAAATGGTCATGTCATTTGGGGGAAGGTTTTTTGTCCATTCTCCCTCAAGTGCATTTCCATCAAGCATGGTACACCGATCCCTGTCTTCATATACCTTGCGTCTGACAGCGATCTGGTCGGGCAGGTCCACGTCAAACCATGTGATCCTTCCGTTATCGACCTGCGAAAACTTGTCGTCAAAGCCGCATCCAAGATTGATGCACAGGGCATCCGGATACTTTCCGATAAGCCTTTTCAGTTCTTCGCGGAACATGATCGTCCTCGCCACAACTCCCTCATGGGATAAGAACGGATCAAACTTACTCACATCGACCGCGAGGGTGTCTATGATCTCTTTTGCCTTGAAATCCTTGATCCTGGCATTTGGCCTTACCGTCTCGCTCGCCTTGATCGCAAGCGGGATAAGCGCCGTCTCCTGAACATCTCCGAATTTTAAATCCATCTCTTTCAACCTGCCTTTCCTTTCCAAGTTCATGTGTTATCATTTTATTTACATCATCGCTTTAAAATATTCCCGTCTCACGGCACGTGCTTCCGGGACAAATTCCATCGCTCCCCAGCAATGCATCATGTCCTGCCCTATATGCGCTTCTTCCCATGCTTTTTATGCAATAGAGGACGGCAGCCGTCTCCCCCTTAAATCCCTCTCTACTTCTTACCGACAAGCAGCATCGATCCCGTCAGTGCCAAACGCTTTGCTTCTGCTTCCGTCATAAACATCCCGTGATCTGTAGGTATAAGCTTTACTTCCTCACCCAGTTTTTATAATCCGGTTTCATAATGCAGGCTTCACCTCCTCTTCAACATCATGCTTTTTTATGTATTCATCCAGGCATTCATATGTGCTGTCGCAGATCACATGCTCCATCATGCAGGCCTCCTTGTCTGCGGTATCCTGATTGACTCCGGCGATTCTGAGAAGCTTTGAAAGCGTCGAATGTTTGCTGTATACTTTTTCGGCAGCCGCCAGGCCTTCATCAGTAAGGAATATATTGCCTCCTCCTCCAAAATAGATAAGATTCTGTTCCCTGAGTTTTTTCATGGCATTGCTGACGCTGGGTCTCGTAACTCCCATTTCCTTCGATATGTCAACAGACCTCACCGTGCCATTCATTCTCGTAAGGGCTAATATACACTTCAGATAGTCTTCCGACGAGCTGCTTTTTACCATTTTCTCCGCACGTTCCATGTGTCTGGTTTTAGTTAGCGCAAGCTAACTATACCTTATAATATTACTCCGCATCATGCGGAGTCTAAGATGATCTAATATAAAAGAATTCCATTGTTAGCGTCTGCTAACTATTGTTAATATAATACCACCTCTCTGTTTTATATTCAAGTCAAATCTATAAAAATTGACACATCCAAAGCATGTGCCGGTTTACAATAGTTTTTCTGTTCAATTCCGATTTTCATAGCAGCGTGTATATCATGCCACGGAACAGGCAACGCACACCTCAATAAGAGCTGCCCTTACCACCCGGATCCCGTTCCGTGTCTGCGCCGATCCGCTTTTCGGACCGGATCATTTCCTCTATCTGATTAAGTCTCAGGATAATACCACAAAACTATATCTTGTATATTGCCATCTATAGTGCTACAATATGTAAGCTTAAATCTTTTCATTATGGTGGAAACATGCTATGAATAAAACAGAGTTAATTACAGCTTTAGCGGATAAGGCTAAGGTCAGCAAGAAGGACGCTGCTGCGGTTCTGGACGCTTTCGTAGAAACCACTACGGAAACGCTTGCAAAGATGGACAAGATCACGCTTGTAGGCTTCGGTACCTTCGAGACACGGGAAAGGGCAGCTAGGACGGGAAGAAACCCCCAGACCGGTAAGGAGATCAAGATTGCGGCTTCCGTCGCTCCGGCTTTCAAGCCCGGCAAAGCATTAAAGGATGCTGTCAATGCTCCGAAGGGAAAGAAAAAGAAATAACCTGATATAGCAACCGGGCGGATCCTTTTTCAGATCCGCCCGGTTGATCACTTCTATCCCTCTCCAAACGATATAAATCGAAGCTCATTCGGCCAGGTTTTTCCCTTATCCAAATTAGCATCTGCTGTTTTACCATCACTAGAGATTTCCCGATCCCATACCATATCCCTGTCATTCCCTTCAAACAGGCTTGAAGCAACTGAATTTGCCAGCCTGCTTAAAGGAATAATGCCTTTTCTTTCCTTATCATCCATGCTTCTGCAAAAACTCCTTTACTCACAATCATCCCTCTAATCAATCATCAAACTTGCATAGCTCTCCAGATAATAATTCCGCATATCCGTCAATCCGCCTGCAATAAGCATATCCGCTATCTCCGAAGCAATCTCTTCCGCCAGGGAGATGATCCTGTCCTTGAAATTCGGCCTGTTCGGATGATATCTCGTCCCTTCCCACGCGGCCGGATCACACTTCGTATCCGCAAGCTCCCGGATCTTTCCAGAAAACTCTCCTTGTGCATCCAAGCGGTTCCCCGTCAGGGGCCGCGCAGGATTTCCTTGGAAATCCTGCATAATAGGATCGCTTTGCGATCCTTCCAATTCCCTAAGCGCCTGATAAGTCCACTTATAATACGGCGAATAGGTACGCTTCAGAAGGAAATACAGCTCCATGGCAGATCTTAATCCCTGTATCCGGCATATCTCCGCAGCCACGGTATCCCCTCTGGCCATGCATCGCGCGTAATTCACCTGCAGTGCAGCGGAGTATTCGTGCAGCTGCTCTGCGATACGTCTTTTCCATACTTTATCAGGATAATATCCCAGCAGAAGTTCCCGAAAAGCGGTAAACTGCCCGAGATCATCCCGGAATACAGCTCCGTTCACAGCCGTTTTCAGACAGGAATGATCCAGGGAATACCACTGTTCCTCCGATATCCGGCAATTATCCGTATCGCAGTCGATCTGAAGTATGTTCGAGTAAAAGTCGTGGATGGTCATGACACCGCGACGTTCCCTGAGCCTCTCCGTATAATATTTCCTCTCTGCGCTGTCAACCAGCTCATTATAAGCAACAGAAAGGCTATAGCCGAACAAATCCATATCCTGATCGGTCAC
>JAILCT010000023.1 GCA_024690425.1 Lachnospiraceae bacterium
CTTGCATACGAGCCTTCCCTCAACTTCAGGGTCTTCTATGGTCCAGTCACTTACCTCGAATACAACTTCACCGGGTCTTGACACATGCTCGGGATACCGGTTCTCTATCGACCTTCCGACCATGGCCTTTATTATCCTGTCTTCATCCACCTTGCCGGCTTCAACTTCATAGTGTTCAACCGTCTGTCCGTCTCTTATTACTGTCACTGCATCCGAAACCTTCGCGATCTCATTTAACTTATGCGAGATCATGATGCAGGTTATGCCGTTGCTCTTAAGCTCTAACATCAGGTTAAGAAGGTTTTCAGAATCATCCTCATTAAGTGCCGATGTGGGTTCATCCAGTATGAGGAGCTTCACATCCTTGGAGAGTGCCTTTGCTATCTCGACAAGCTGCTGCTGGCCTACTCCCAGATGCTTTATAAGTATGTCCGGATCAAGTGTCAGGCCAACCCTTTTAAGGATCTCCCTGGTCCGCCTTCTCTCCTCGTCCCAGTCTATAAGACCTTTCTTTGTTATCTCGTTTCCGACGAAGATGTTCTCTGTGATCGAGAGCTCAGGGATCATCGTAAGCTCCTGGTGGATGATACCTATGCCTGCGCTTTCCGATTCCTTGATGTTTTTAAACCTCATCTCCTTACCCTGGTAGAAGATATCGCCGTTGTACTCACCGTACGGGTACACTCCCGAGAGAACCTTCATAAGGGTTGACTTTCCCGCTCCGTTCTCCCCGCATATGGCATGTATCGTTCCCCTGCGGACCTCTAAAGTGACCTCATCGAGTGCCCTTACTCCGGGGAATTCTTTCGTTATTCCTTTCATCTGAAGGATAAAGGGATTGTTATCCATAGCCTCACGTCCTTTCTTGTTCAAGGCTTTGTTTTTGCTTCCGGGATAAGCATAAAAAAATAATGACGCTTGCGACAGTCACAAACGTCATTACTTTATTCAAACAAATATCATCTCTTTTTAAGACAAATGTCACCCGATTATATGACAAATGTCATAATCATCATAAGGGGTACCACTACTCCCCGCTCAATATCCCCTTTATCTTCCTGTCCTGTATAACCTGCTCCATCCTGATATTCCCCTCGCCTGACAGTATCTCATTCACCGCGTACTCAACCGCACTCTCCGCCTCATCCTGCCCGTAGAAGGCGTACTTGGGCACTGCCGTATCCATCGCATGCCGCACAACATCCATGTTTATGTTCTGCGAACCCGGAGCACTGTCCTCAAGCTCCTTCTTAAGCTCCCTCTCAGTTATATCCCGACAGGGCGATAAGCCTTCTGAATACTTAAATATCTCCGACTGGATCGTTTCGTCCGTCGTAAGCATCTTTATAAAGTCCCAGGCTTCCTTCTTGTGCCTGCTCTTTGAATACATGCCCACGCACAGGGTATCCAGTATGGATGTATTGTCTCCTTCGGAACCCGCGGGCATTGTAAGGAATGTCATCTCGAAGTCCTCATACAGGCTCTCCCTTAAGGGGTTCTTCACAAAATCACGGTAGCTTGCATAATACATGGGCTGGAAGGCCACATTCCCCTTCGTAAAATACCTGGCATTGTCCTTATTTCCTTCATTCAGCGAATTAAGTTCATCAAGGAAGGTAAGGGCCGTCGTTATCTTCGTATCGGCAAAATCACACTCCCGCCCGTCCGTGGAAAAGAGCCTGTTCCCGTTGGCCGCGAAGGCTTCCTTCCATGTGTAATTAACGGTACCGAAAACCTCCTTCTTCTCTCCTGTCGCAGAACCCGAAGCGGAATTGACCTTCTTACATATGTCATAAAAGTCATTCCAGGTCCAGTTAAGGGAAGGCGTATCGATACCTTTCTCACTTAGTATTGATGTATTGGCAAACATCAGCTCCGGCGCACATTCAAAGGGCAGAAGGTACTGGGCATTATTGAAGCTCCCGAACCTGTAAGCACTTCTGTAGAATATCTCCTTATTGAAGTCCTTATCCTTATCCACATAGTCCGTGATATCCTCAAGGGCCTGCATCTTTATGAGAAGGTCGAAGTCCTCGGGCATTATCAGGAAGACATCCGGGGCATCCCCCTTCATGATCTGCTCGGCCAGCCACTCGGTGTAATCCTCCTTTAATATTCCCGTCTCGTAGCTTATCCTCACACCGGGATGGTCCTTCTCAAAGAGCTTTATCGCATCATCGGGTATCCTGTGTTCATACCCGTTATGGACACCCCAGTAGCTGTCGGCAAAGACGCCTATCTTAAGCTCTGTCCCGGTGCCTGACGGCATCATGTCTTTAATACCCGTAGAAAGAATAAGCGCCGCAAGCAGGAGAAATATGCATATGATATATTTTGTCCTGTTTCCTCTCATCTGCTCCTATTCTCCGCCTCTAAGGCTCGCTACATCCGACTGGACCGCCCATATGGCAAGCTGGGTCCTGTTCCTAAGTCCAAGCTTTAAAAGGATGTTGCTTAAGCTGTTTCGTATTGTCCCCTCCGACAGATTAAGCTTGGATGCTATCTCTTTATTTGAGTCGCCCTGCACGATGCAGTCTATTATCGCCCAGTCGCCCTCCTTAAGCTCCTTAACGTAATCCTCCTCAACGCTGACAAGCTTCTGGGTCCTTGCCATATCGGCAAAGAGCCTTAAGACCTTATTTGTGATATCGTCATTTATTATCGCCATTCCGCTATAGACCTTGCGGATCGATTCTGTCAGCTCCTCAAAGGATATTCCCTTAAGGAGGTAACCGCTGGCCCCGTTCTTTATGGCATTTATAACATACTCGTCATCATCAAAGGTCGTGAGTATGATGACTTTGATCTCAGGGCAGTTCTCCTTGATTATCTTGGTGCACACGACCCCGTCCATCTTGGGCATGCGGACATCCATAAGGACTATATCGGGC
>JAILCT010000024.1 GCA_024690425.1 Lachnospiraceae bacterium
CTTGCATACGAGCCTTCCCTCAACTTCAGGGTCTTCTATGGTCCAGTCACTTACCTCGAATACAACTTCACCGGGTCTTGACACATGCTCGGGATACCGGTTCTCTATCGACCTTCCGACCATGGCCTTTATTATCCTGTCCTCATCAACCTTGCCTGCTTCAACCTCGTAATTTTCAACTGTCTGTCCGTCCCTTATGACCGTTACCGCATCCGATATCTTCGCGATCTCGTTTAACTTATGGGAGATCATGATGCAGGTTATGCCGTTGCTCTTAAGCTCTAACATCAGGTTAAGAAGGTTTTCAGAATCATCCTCATTAAGTGCCGATGTGGGCTCATCCAGTATGAGGAGCTTCACATTCTTTGACAGAGCCTTTGCTATCTCAACAAGCTGCTGCTGACCTACTCCCAAGTGCTTTATAAGGATATCCGGGTCAAGGGTAAGTCCCACTCTCTTAAGTATCTCCCTGGTCCTCCTTCTCTCCTCGTCCCAGTCTATAAGACCTTTCTTTGTTATCTCGTTTCCGACGAAGATATTCTCTGTGATCGAGAGCTCAGGGATCATCGTAAGCTCCTGGTGGATTATTCCTATGCCTGCGCTTTCCGATTCCTTGATGTTTTTAAACCTCATCTCCTTACCCTGGTAGAAGATATCTCCGTTGTACTCACCGTACGGGTACACTCCCGAGAGAACCTTCATAAGGGTTGACTTTCCGGCTCCGTTCTCCCCGCATATGGCATGTATCGTTCCCCTGCGGACTTCTAAGGTGACCTCATCGAGCGCCCTTACTCCGGGGAATTCTTTCGTTATTCCTTTCATCTGAAGGATAAAGGGATTGTTATCCATAGCCTCACGTCCTTTCTTGTTCAAGGCTTTGTTTTCGCTTCCGGGATAAGCATAAAATAATAATGACGTTTGCGACAGTCACAAACGTCATTACTTTATTCAAACAAATATCATCTCTTTTTAAGACAAATGTCACCCGATAATATGACAAATGTCATATTGATCATAAGGAGTACCACTACTCCCCGCTCAATATCCCCTTTATCTTCCTGTCCTGTATAACCTGCTCCATCCTTATGTTCCCTTCTCCGGTAAGTATCTCATTCACCGCGTACTCAACCGCACTCTCCGCTTCATCCTGTCCGTAGAAGGCGTACTTGGGCACGGCCGTATCCATGGCATGCAGTACAACATCCATGTTTATGTTCTGCGAACCAGGAGCACTGTCCTCAAGCTCCTTCTTAAGCTCCCTCTCAGTTATATCCAGGCAGGGCGACAAGCCTTCCGAATACTTGAATATCTCCGACTGGATCGTTTCGTCCGTCGTTAGCATCTTTATGAATTCCCAGGCTTCCTTCTTGTGCCTGCTCTTTGAATACATTCCCACGCACAGGGTATCAAGTATGGATGTATTATCCCCCTCCGATCCCGCCGGCATGGTAAGGAAGGTAAGCTCGAAATCCTCATACAGGCTCTCCCGGAGCGGGTTCTTCACAAAGTCACGGTAACTTGCATAATACATGGGCTGGAAGGCCACGTTCCCCTTCGTAAAATACCTGGCATTGTCCTTATTTCCCTCATTCAGCGAATTCAGTTCATCAAGGAAGGTAAGGGCCGTCGTTATCTTCGTATCGGCAAAATCACACTCCCGCCCGTCCGTTGAAAAGAGCCTGTTCCCGTTAGCCGCAAAGGCTTCCTTCCACGTATAATTAACGGTACCGAATACCTCCTTCTTCTCTCCTGTCGCAGAACCTGAAGCGGAATTGACCCTCTTGCATATGTCATAAAAATCATCCCAGGTCCAGTTAAGGGAAGGTGTTTCAATACCCTTCTCATCAAGAATTGTTGTGTTTGTGAACATCAGCTCCGGCGCACATTCAAAGGGCAGAAGGTACTGGGCATCATCGAAGCTTCCGAACCTGTAGGCACTCCTGTAGAATATCTCCTTATTGAAGTCCTTATCCTTATCCACGTAGTCCGTGATATCCTCAAGGGCCTGCATCTTTATCAGAAGGTCAAAATCCTCGGGCATTACCAGGAAGACATCCGGAGCTTCACCCTTCATGATCTGCTCGGCAAGCCACTCGGTGTAATCCTCCTTCAAAATGCCCGTCTCGTAGCTTATCCTCACGCCCGGATGGTCCTTCTCAAAGAACTTTATCGCATCATCCGGTATCCTGTGTTCGTATCCGTTGTGAACACCCCAGTAGCTGTCTGCAAAGACACCTATCTTAAGCTCTGTCCCGGCGCCTGAAGGTATCAGGTCTTTAACACCCGTTGAGAACAAAAGCGCTGCAAGCAGGAGCAATATGCATATGATGTATTTTGTCCTGTTTCCTCTCATCTGCTCCTATTCTCCGCCTCTAAGGCTCGCCACATCCGACTGGACAGCCCATATGGCAAGCTGGGTCCTGTTCCTAAGGCCAAGCTTCAGAAGGATATTGCTTAAGCTGTTTCTTATCGTCCCCTCCGAAAGATTAAGCTTGGCTGCTATCTCTTTATTGGAGTCACCCTGCACGATACAGTCTATTATCGCCCAATCGCCCTCTTTAAGTTCCTTAACGTAATCCTCTTCAACGCTCACAAGCTTCTGGGTCCTTGCCATATCCGCAAAGAGCCTTAAAACCTTATTTGTGATATCATCATTGATTATCGCCATTCCGCTATAGACCTTGCGGATCGATTCCGTCAGTTCCTCAAAGGATATCCCCTTAAGGAGGTAGCCGCTGGCCCCGTTCTTTATGGCATTTATAACATACTCATCATCATCAAAGGTCGTGAGTATGATGACTTTGATCTCAGGGCAGTTCTCCTTGATTATCTTGGTGCACACAACCCCGTCCATCTTGGGCATACGGACATCCATAAGGACTATATCGGGCTTCTTTTCCCTGACACTCCTTATGACTTCGGTCCCATTTGATACGGCATCCGTCACTTCAAAATCATCCACCCCGTCAAGCATCATCTTAATGCTCTGTCTCATAAGCTCCTGGTCATCCGCTATCAATATCCTGATCATTGTCCCTTAACTTCCTTCCTTTCTTCGTCATAAGGGGTACCGCTTGCGGTGGAATCCTTATGACTGTTCTAAGTTCTAAATGCTGCTTCTCTCTTGCCCCCATCTTATAGGCATCTGTGCCCTTACTCTGAATCCATCGCTTCCGTCAATATAGAGGCTTCCGCCAAGCATGTTTAAGCGCTCCTCCATATGGGTCAGTCCGAATCCCTTTTTAGGGTTTGTGCTTCCGGATCCGTTATCCTTAATTTCTATCGTAAGCATGTTGTCTTCGCTTCTCTTTATATCTATATTTATATTCGATGCGTTGCCGTGGCTTATCGCATTTGTGATGCTCTCCTGTATGGTACGGTATATGGTCTCCTCCTCCGTCTCATCGAAGGAATCGCTCAGCTTACCCTGACAGTGATAATCGATATTTACACCGGTGGACCGCCCCATCTCATCTATGAGCTTCTCGATCGCTTCATCCAGGGGAAGCTTCTCGAGTGCATCGGGCCTTAGCGCCTTCACCGACTGTCTGACATCAGTCATCCCGGTCCTTGCCACCTCGGCTATGGCTCCAAGCTGGGTCTTCACAAGGTCCCTGTCCTTATCAAACATCATGAGACAGGCATCAAGGCCAGTGACTATTCCGGTCAATGAGTGTCCTATGGTATCGTGGATCTCCCTTGCAAGCCTGTTCCTCTCTGCCGTCTGTGCCATAAGGGCCGAGGTTTTCGAATATTCCTCAAGCTTGATATTGGCTTCCTTAAGACTCTCATTGAGCATCATGATCCTCTCGTTCTCATTCATGTGCTTCCTTATCTGGTAGAGCATGAAGAGGATAAAGAGGAAGGTATTTAAGAGGCGGCCAATGTTAAGTGCACCCTTTATAAGGCCCGCGTAATCGGTCCTGTAATAAATAAGATAATCATCTATCGATATCCGCTTGAGCCAGAAATTAAGTACCGAAGAATCAAGCACCAGGTAGCTGACACCAAGGGCAATGATGGCGATGGTCCTGTCCCGCCTGTTCATCCGGTTTCTCATAAGGTCTGCAAATACCATTAAGAACATGCCCGTGTAAGAAAAGCCCGTAAGCTCCGATATCCAGATCACGGTCATCGTTTCAAGGCAGAGCTTGATCACAAGATTTGTCCCCTTCTCATCCGTTATTGACAAAAGCAGAACAAGGCACAGATACAGGATTGCCACCATTATTATCGTATTAACGGGCAAAGCCGGTATGGCCTCTGTCTGTGTGAGAAACGACAGGGCACTCCTCTCGTGCACTATGCCTGCTGACGATCTCGAAATGATCAAAAGCACAAAGACCAGTATCCAGAAGTTAAGATGCATCATAGACTCCATAAGGACCGACTGGCCGGTCACCGCTGCTCTTTTGTTGTCTGACTTTTCCTTAACCTTACTCACTGCCATCTTTCCTTGTTATAACTGTCTATGTTCTCGGTAGAGACTATATCAACCGGAACGATAATGGTCTTCTCGGTATCCTTACCTTCAAATATATCATAAAGGACCGAGGCCGCCCTCTCCCCGATCCTTGTCGGGAACTGGACCGCCGACGCCCTCATAAGGCCCTCGTCTATAAGTGATTTAGCATCCGGAGATGCATCAACCCCGTAGACATTGACTTTGCCTGCAAGATCCTTGGTCTTAAGGGCTGCGACCACGCCTGCTGCCGCAAGGTCATTAAGGCAGAAGACCGTGTCAAAATCATGGCCTTCGTCAAGGTATTCAAGCATGCGGGGCATCGCTATCTCGTACTGGCCCTCGCACTCGATCTGATCAAGCACTTCATAGCCCGGATGTCCTGCCACCGTATCTATAAAGCCCGCAACCCTGTTGCTTCCTGAAGCAGTCGCCTCATGGGTAAATACAATGATCTTTCCGCCCTCCTGCTTGTCAAGGACATAATTGCCGATAATGGTCCCGGCATTGTAATTATCGGATACTATCGTACAGTCGGTAAGGGTCTCATCGCTTATATTGGAATCAACGACGATCACATATACCCCCATGGCCTTGGCCCGCCTTAGCACATCCGTAAGGCCGTCTATATCAACGGGCGTTACGATAAGGGCCGATATCCCCATATCGAGCATTTCCTCTATCTGCTGATTCTGTCTTGCAACATCAAGACCCGGGTCCCGCAGGATTATCATATCTCCCTCCGCCTCAACGCGGACGCGGATCTGCTCATTGATTATCTTAAAGAACTCGTTGTTCATGGTCATGTAGCTTGCCCCGATGAGCCTGGCCCCTTCCTTCTGCGAAAAGGAAAAATCCCTCTTGTGCACGATCGCATAAAAGAGGGCAATAAGAATAAGCGGGTACACTACCCGCACTATATTTCTGTATAAATGAAACGGGGGGACGGTTCCTCGGTTCATTTTCATAAAGCTACCTCGCCTT
>JAILCT010000179.1 GCA_024690425.1 Lachnospiraceae bacterium
GGTGCTCAAAGCGCCGGTGCAGAGATCGTCCGCTTTGATCTGTTCAAACAGGAAAAATACACAGGCTGTAAAAGACTATGAATTATTGTTATGGTACAAATCAGATGATTTTTCGTATTACTTCATTCATATTTAATCTAAAAGCCCTTAACTCGTAATGAACAGAAAACCTTTGGGCTCATCTTTCTCATCATTTTCTGTTGCTTTTTCCATTATCATATCTGTCAGAGCATAGGAGAGGAGATCCTCGGGCTTTGAATCAGGGTTTATCCATTCATCGATCCTTTCTTCAGGCATGATAAGCGGCATACGGTCATGTATCTGGCTTAATTCCTCTGATGGTTCCCTTGTAAGCACCGTAAACACAGGAAATGTATCTTCTATACGGTATAGTCCGCACAGCCAGGTGACCATCGATCCCTGTGGCTGAATGATATACTTATCCCCTGTCTTAACCTTTCCGTCAGGGCTTTTAAAATGTTCCCACTCATAGTAATAAGATGCCGGAATAATACAGCGGTGAGACTGCCAGGCATCCTTAAAGGTGGGCTTTGTCGCTGCGGTCTCACATCTGGCATTAACAAGCGGTTTGTCGCTTTTTGGCAGGTGAAATCCCCACTGCATCGGAAAAACAGCCCTGGTCCCCCTGCTGTTTGGAGCGATCACGGGGACTACATCGGTCGGCCTTATCTCGCCATAGGTCTTAACGGGCTTTGATCTTTCGTGTATAAGACGGTTGGCAAGCTTTGAATCGACTGCAGCCTGCATTATATCTTTTAATTCCTGCGACTGATACTGCAGGTAAAAGTGGGTACACATATTCCTGAAACTCCATAATATATTTAGTGCCTATATCAGATTTTAACACAGAGACCCGGTATCTTAAAGGCAGTTGACAGGACATCAAGACCTTATTGTGTTATACTCAAAGTCAGGGAAATCAAGTAAAAGCAATAAGCAGAGAGAAAGTATATGCCCAAAATACGATGCCCGAGATTTGGATGTAATGGAATAGGACTGCCTGCGGGGACAAAAAGGCCTCTTAGCGGGAGTAATGCAGTAATTGGGAATACTTCTGCCTATCTAGCCGGCGGATCTTCCAGCAACATGTTCCTTACAGCCTTTGGCTACAGGGGCAGAAGAGTGATCACTTTTGAATGCCGGAAATGTGGCAAGAGGTGGGAACAGAGAGTATGAGCAAAAGCCTTGAATCCACAAGTAAATACTTAAGCCTGATCCTTCGCCATAAGCCGGAGACCATCGGGATCAAGCTCGATGAGCACGGCTGGGCTGACGTAGATGAACTTATTGCAGGCATCGGTAAAACTCATGATTTCAGCATGGATATCCTTGAAGAGATCGTAAGGACCGATAATAAGCAGAGATATTCATTCAACGATGATAAGACGTTGATACGGGCAAATCAGGGACATTCCATACCGGTTGATGTAGAGCTTGAGAAGGTAGAACCGCCTGAATATCTGTATCACGGGACAGGAGAGAAGTACAGAAACTCGATAGATCAGTCCGGGCTTATCCCTAAGAGCAGACTGTACGTACATCTTTCGGGAGATATAGATGCAGCTATAAATGTAGGAAAAAGACACGGAAAACCGATAGTTTATAAGGTTCATTCCGGAGAAATGCAAAAAGACGGCTATGAATTCTTCAGATCAGTAAACGGCGTATGGCTCACAAAGGAAGTCCCGGCCAAATTCTTAGAAATCATAAACGAGTAGAATATATATGTTAGGAAAAAAGCAAGGAAAGCAGCGGCTTGAATCTATATCGGATTATGTTGTCTTTGATGTTGAGACGACGGGTATATCTTGTCGGTATGATGATGTTGTAGAGCTTTCGGCCTTAAAAGTAAAAGACGGAAAAGTAGTCGAGGAGTTCTCAACACTTGTTAAAGCCATGAGACCGATATCATATGGTGCCAGTATGGTTAACGGGATAACCGACGACATGCTCATAGATGCACCGGCATTTGATATAGTTCTTACAGATTTCATCGAATTTATTGAAGATCTGCCTCTTGTCGGCCACAACATACATACATTTGACATGAAGTTCATTTACAGGGACTGTGAGAAGTATTTTGGCAAGATCCCTGACAATGACTATATAGATACCCTCACTTTGTCGAGGATGTGCCTTACAGGCATGAAGCACCACAAGTTGACGGATGTGGCTGAACACTATGGCATATCCACGATCGGAGCTCACAGGGCGCTTAATGACTGTAAGATGAACCAGCTTGTATATGAGAGTCTGTGTGCTGATATGAAGACAGGTACTTTTGAGAAGCCTCGGGAATGTCCTAAATGCGGTCAGTACCTTGTAAAGAGAAAAGGAAAATACGGCGGATTCCTTGGATGCAGCGGATATCCGGAATGCAAGTATACAGAAAACCTGAAGGAATGAAAGAAAGTATTAAGAAAAAGGCCGGATCTTTAAAAACCATAATAATCATAAGTCTCATACTGGCACTTTTGGTAGTCGCTGTCCTTGTTAAGAGCTGTATAACCTATTACCGGCAGGAAAAGGCTGCAGGAGTACAGTTTCTACAGGATGAGCCCTCAAAGAGCATTGCTGAAGCGGATCCATCATTAATACCTGGCTATTCCGGAAAGGATGTGATCGAGCTTAAAGGCAATATTCCCTGCTTTACAATATATGATCAGGATCATATAAATGGTGAGAGTTTCAGCGATCTTGACAGTCTTGGAAGATGCGGCGTTGCATATGCCAAGATAGACAGGAGCATGATGTCGACAGAAAAGAGGGGAGAGATAGGCAGCATTAAACCTTCAGGCTGGAAACAGGCAAAATATCCGGGGATCGTGGATGCAGAGCCGCCTTATCTTTATAACAGAAGTCACCTTATCGCATATGCCATGACCGGGCAGAATGCGAATGAGAAGAACCTGATAACCGGAACGAGATACTTCAATGCCGAGCTTATGCTCACATATGAGCTTAAGGTCTTAAAGTATCTTGATGACAGCAACAACCATGTACTGTACAGAGTCACCCCGTACTTTAAGGATGGTGAACTCCTGGCAAGAGGCGTTGAAATGGAAGCCTATTCGATAGAGGATAACGGGAAAGGGGTATGTTTCCACGTATTTTGCTATAATGTACAGCCGGGGATAACGATTGACTATATGGCCGGGGAGAACAGTAAAGCAAGCCCGGAACCTTGAGGATAAGGAAGCAGTACGGGATAGTATTCCCGTTTGAGAAGAAAGAAGGAAGTATATTATTTTGAGTAATATGGGTATGCTATCAAGAGAAGATATGCTGGAGCTTACGCGACGGATGACACCTGCAAGAACCTGTTTTGACCGTATCGCTGGCAGCTACAGGGATGAAGATGGTATTGAGGACGGCTCCTTTAATATTCATTTTCTTAAGCTTACAGATAAGGAAAAAGCTGATAATCTGAAGATCGCTAAGGAGATCCCTTTTTCCGAGACAAAAGTACAGCTTAAATCATATACATTTCCGGGAAACAGCGCAAAGTCAAAAGAAATGGCAAAGCTTCTTTATGCCATAAAGAGCAGTTCCCTAAAAAACGATGCCCTTCTTGAGACATTTTATGAACTCATCGGAGACAGCTATTCAGCTGAGGGTGACTATGGCATATATCTGTTTCACGGTGCTTATGATGTTCCGGTAAAAGGAAAGGACAAAGAATGGCTTGAAGGCTCGGAAACCGTGTATGAATTCATCATCTGTGCCATTTGCCCTGTAACAGGTGATTATGAGGCAGGAGAGCCTGCGTGGGGATTTCTGTACCCGTCATTTGTTAACAGGTGTGAAGACAGAGAACATATAGCGATATATAATATCGATCCGCATAACGAGGATATGGGATTTATGAATATGCTGGGGTTACTATCATGAACAATAAACGTATAGGAAAAATGGCCGTTACCGCCATTATCAGCATATTATCGGCAATAACTGCTGTTGCCGTTACAGAACTCACAAAAGGCATTAAAAAAGATGTGGAAAGAACGGAAAAGGAAAGGAGATCCACGTATGACAACCTATATCACAAACATTAACTCAGAAAAGGGAAATATCAAAAAGATTGTTGCGGCGGCTAAAGAAGTGATCAAATATGATGCATAGATGGGAAAACGTTAACAAAAAAGCCTTGTTTATCATTGTGCTCCTCTGCCTGATTACAGGATGTGGGAAGGCCGCAGACAATATCAACTCGGATAAGAAAGATACAGCTCAGGATATAACAAGCATTGAAGAACCTATACAAGACGATAGCCTCATTAATGATCAGGACAACGAAACAAGCAAAAAGAAAGAAAACTCCGGGATGACTGTGAAATACAAAATGCAGGAACTTGAATTTGTACGTGATGGAAAAAGGATATATGGCAGGATCTATCTCCCCGAAGGAGATGGTCCATTTCCTGCCGCCATTATGGGTCATGGTTTTGGAGCAAATTTATCCATGATGGAGGGCTATGCCAAATCATTTGCCGAAAATGGGATCGCTGCTTATGTATTTGATTTTATCGGTGGAGGCCATGACATAAAGAGCGATGGCAAGATGACTGAGATGTCCGTACTTACCGAAGCCGCAGACATGAATACTGTGCTTGACGGTATA
>JAILCT010000029.1 GCA_024690425.1 Lachnospiraceae bacterium
CCCAGATAGATAGTGTTGTTCAACCTCTTAAAGATAATGCTTCCAGAAACATTGTATTTGTTGGGAACAATCTTAAGACAGACGAACTCACAAAAACACTATCGAAGAAGTCAGTTCTTTTTGCATTTGCAATGTCTGCCGGGCACAGGGAAAAAAGCTATATCAGATCAGTGTCACTGAATAAGATAACAATTGGAAATACTAAGGGGACTCCCTCGCAGGAGAATTTTGTAAGAAATGTATTCTCCGGAACAAGCTTCAAAGTAGTCTATGAATCTAACATGGCAGACTGGCTTTTATGCCATGCAGCATCAGTAATACCAATAGCTTTTGCCTGTTATTATGCAAACGGAGACATAAAAAAGCTTAAGCGTGACAAAGCCTACATCAATAGGATCATGGATGCAACTATTGCGGCGTATACAGTTTTGGAAGACAACGGGCATGAAATTATGCCTGATTCTGATAAAGACTTTAGGAATCCAAAGTTCAAAAAGAAATACATTCCGTTCTATCAATTCATTTTCGCAACGAAGCTTGGAAAACTCTGCACTTCAGACCATGCGATGAATGCAGTCGATGAGATGAGTGCGCTCAACAGGGATTTCAAGGCATACATCGGGCAATACGGCGATATTCCAAAGCAGTGGACAGACCTTGAGAGGGATACTAACGGATATCTGGTGTAAATATGGAGGCCGGACGGGGAAATCCATGGATGTTTGTTGGACTATTGATTATGGCGAAAAAGGCTATGGTTGTTCTATGGGTGGCAGCGTAGTGTGTAGGGCACGGAAGTCTTGCTCTGTTTAATCCGGAAAAGTTTGTGAGGGGGATTGAAAGCACTATATGGAAAAGTACGATGTTACAAAGCCCGTAATTTTGAAAAAAGGAGTCTATAAACTCAACGGAGAAGCAAATTTTAATTATCAGCTGAACCGAGTTATCAACTGGGATGGCGGCAGACTTGAGGATGTACAAAAGGTTGCCGGCAGGATCCATAACAGTGATGATTGGAAAAGGGAACTCATAGCCCTTGGTGATGAGGCGATGAAAGATGGCAGGACTGACAATGCCATTGCCTATTACCGTATGAGCGAGTTCTTTATGTACGATGGGGATCCGGACAAGAAAAAATACTACGAGAAGGCTACAAAGCTCTTTTATAAGTATTATGCGGATTTCTTTGAAGGTGAAAACCCAAGAATTGAAAGATATGATGTTCCCTATGAGAATGTGAAGCTGCCGGTGATGCATGTGGTGCCTGATGGTGAATGCAAGGGCACGATCCTCATCCACGGTGGTAACGACAGCTATTTTGAAGAATTTCTTTTTACAGTCCTTTATATGCAGGAGCAGGGCTTTGAGGTTTACATGTTCGAAGGCCCCGGGCAGGGCGGAGTGATGCGCGTTCAGGGCATGCATTTCACTCATGAATGGGAGAAGCCTGTTAAGGCAATCCTCGATTATTTCAAACTTTCCGATGTGACTATCATAGGTATATCTCTTGGCGGTTATCTTGCACCGAGAGCAGCTGCTTTTGACAAACGCATAACTAAAGTTGTTGCCTGGTCCATATTCCCATGTTTTCAGGATATTCTTGTGAGTATGCAGCCGCAGGGTACGCAGAGAGCATTCCATACCCTCATGAAACTGCATGCCCGTCACTTTCTTAACTTTGTATTTGGTAAAAAAGCCAGGAAATCACCTATCATTGACTGGGGAATCAAGCACGGATGTTATGCCTATGAAGCCAGTGATGCCTATAGTTACGCCAAAAAGCTTAAACTCTATGATATAGCTCCCGTTGCTGATCAGATCACGCAGGATATGCTTATTCTCGGTGCGAGTGGGGACCATTTTATTGACTATCATCTTATCGGAAAAGAAATCAACATGCTAAGAAACGTCAGAAGCCTTACATTCCGTTTGTTTACGGACAAAGAAGAGGCTGAGAATCACTGTAATGTTGGCAATGGAAAGCTGGCTATAGATGAGATACTAAGCTGGATTACACGTATTGGGAGCAGGGAATGATAGTGTTCTTTCTATTCTGGATCATCCAACATGTGGCACATATTGCAGCATTCACAAAAGGGCTGACTCCATTTACAGGCGCTGCTATAGTTGCAGGGATTGTGGTGTTTTTGTTTTGAAGGGGAAATGAGATGTATATCAACGAGTATGGAAATCCTAATAATCCAAAGCTCATATTGCTGGCGCCAATGATGATATCCGGTGCAAATCTGTATGATCT
>JAILCT010000035.1 GCA_024690425.1 Lachnospiraceae bacterium
CCCTTGCTTTTTAAAAATGTTAGTGCTATAGTTCAAAACACGGATTGATCAGCAGATAACTCAAATCTGGTCCACATACCGATCTGTTCATGGCCGGCAGGCCGTAATACTCAAAAACAAAAATCAGATAAGGAACTTGAAATGCGTATCGTTGTTCACGTTTGCAATGACTGTGCATTGGAGGAATTCGTTTTTATCGCAGACATGACAGCCTCCGGGGCTGAACACAGGGATATACGGCTTCCCAAAGAACGGTTTCGTCTACGTTCAGATCAGGTGATCGCTCTTTCCATATCAGCTAAAGGGCTCACCCTGGTAGAAGAAAACTCCAATGTATATTTCCATATAGCCGACAGATCTAATTCACATGAGAGCACATTTTCGAAGGATGTAAGAGTGTCACTTGTGACGCAAAACGGGGAGAAGCTCGTAATGCTTGTATTCTTCGGATCTGAAACCGCAATGTCTTTTTACAGGACAGAACGAAGCCGTGCAATATCCCTGGGTAAAGGATTGAATCAGAGTATATGCTGCATCGACAGCGAAATGCTGTCTGATGCGCATATCATCCTGATGCGGACAGAAAATGGCGATCATATGAATGTAAAGGGAGAAGGCGGGTGCTATCTGAACGGCGGGTCAGTGTGGTGCATGAGCACGTCGGTCCTTAACTACGGCGATGTGATAACAGCCGGTGATATCAGGCTGTTATGGCTGAAGGACTATATAGGCATATACAGATTCAGTACTGCCAAGCCGGTTCTGATCAGGCTGGATGAAGCCGCCTGTCCGGACGACATGTTCATTAAACTGTACGAAAAAGAGGACAGGGACCACATGGCACCTCCGCGTAATGTTGTTGCTCCTGACGAGTCCGGAGTAAAGCTTGATCCTCCGCCTCCCAAAAAGGAGGTGAGGAGACAACCGGCTTATGCGGTAGTGGGGCCGGCTCTTACAATGGCGATCCCCATGTGCCTTGGATGCGGCCTGTATATCTACTCTTCAAGTGCGGCCAAAGGAGCGGCCACATACATGTATACGGGACTTGTTACCGCACTGTCATCGGCTGTCCTTGGGGCCATGTGGGCGGTAGTCAATTTACGCAGCGCGTCAAGGCAGGAAGCTGAAGAGGAGGAGCTCAGGATAAGGTCCTACAGGGCTTATATAGAGTCATGTGATAAACAGATACGGGACAAATACAGATATAACTCAAGTGCGATGAGAAGGAACGATCCCCCGCTCAGGGAGCTCTTTTCACCGGCAGGTGTGAATGTATTCAACAGGAGGATAAATGACAATGATCTATTCAGATACCGCCTTGGAACAGGCAGCAGGCCGTTCGAGATAAAGATAGAGGCACCCGCCCAGAAATTCCTGATGGTACCGGACGAACTGGCCGCGTTACCATTAAGGCTTAAGAAGAAGTACAGTGTTCTGCATGATGTCCCTATATGCGCAGACATTTTAAAGGATCGTTTCACGGGATATGTAAGTGATGAGGATGCGGGGCTGATGCAGCTGTTCATGAATATCACACTTCAGGCAGCTGCAACTACAGGCCCTGATATCATCCGAATGGTATTCATCTTTAACGAGCTCACGATATTTAACAGCCTGCTCGAAATGCTAAGCTTCCTTCCTCAGGTTCAGGGCGAGGATGAGCATTATGTGTGCAGCGACAGGGAGAGATCAAGGGAGCTTAGCTGTTCTCTTGAAACATCGATAAGAAGAACAGAACACATGGGATACAGATGGCTGATCTTTACGGATGATATAAGACAGCTTCCGATATCCGTTACAAAGAGAGAGGATGTCAGCATCCTCATATTCGCAAGGGAATATGGCAGCCTTCCGGGAGATTGCACACTGATAATCCAGAATGATGCATCATACCGGGGATTGATAAGGATAGGTTCCGCAGAGGGAAGATGCGATGTAAGCTACGACAGGCTCAGAGCTGAAGATGCATGCAGATATATAAGGTGTATCTCCTCAATGAAGGTAAGAACGGAAGTATTAAGGGGAGTGATCCCGATGAAGGTCACTATCCCGGAGCTTTTCGATGTACCCAATATAACGGCTGAGTTTATAAAGAACAACTGGAAGAGGAATGATACGGGGAACTCGCTTATGGCGCCGATAGGCAGGGGAGCGGACGGACGCAACATTTACCTGGACATACACGAAAATGCGCATGGCCCTCACGGACTTATCGCAGGGATGACAGGCAGCGGAAAAAGTGAGCTGCTGACCACTTTCATCCTTGGATTGGCCATAAGGTATTCTCCGCTTGATCTTGGATTCCTTCTTATCGATTATAAGGGCGGGGGTATGGCCGGACTTTTTAAGGAACTTCCGCATCTTCGGGGAAGTATCTCCAACCTGTCGGGTAACATTATAAACAGGGCCATGGTATCCATACGCAGTGAGAACATAAGGCGGCAGAAGCTTTTTCTTAAGGCAGGGGTAAACTCGATAAGAGATTATTCAAGAATGTACAGGTCAGGTGTGGTGGATGAACCGCTTCCCCATATCGTTATCATAATAGACGAATTTGCCGAGCTTAAGCGTAATGAACCTGATTTTATGAGAGAACTTATAAGCGTTGCCCAGGTGGGCCGGAGCCTTGGGGTACATCTTATACTTGCAACTCAGAAACCGGCAGGCACCGTGGATGACAACATCTTTTCGAATTCCAGATTCCGCATATGCTTAAGGGTACAGAGCAGGCAGGACAGTAATGATATGCTTCACCGGCCGGATGCGGCATTTATCAAGGAACCGGGCAGGGCATTCCTGCAGGTGGGAAACGATGAGTTCTTTGATGAATTTCAATCAGGATATGCAATGGAACCTTATGAGGAAGACAGCAAAAGAGAAAAGAAGGTGTTCCTTATCGATGGATTTGGTCACAGGCAGGAGATCGTGGATAAGGAGACGGTAACGGAGGATGAAGAAAAAGAGAAAGGTGAAACCCATTTCTCACATATAAGCCTCCTGCTTAAGGAACGAAGCATTTTGACAAAAATGCACGGCCTTAAGGATCTGTGGCTTGCACCGCTTAAGGATACGGTCGTACTCCCGGAAGAAGCCGGATCGGGTTCTTTGTTTGAGATAATGCTTGGCTTATACGATGAACCGGCAGCTCAGGTTCAGGGACAGTTTCGTATCGACCTTCTTACTGCAGGGCACCAGGTCATATGCGGAAGCGCATTGAGCGGTAAGAGCACCCTTCTCCAGACAATGCTTTACGGGTATATAAGAAACTGTTCGCCCGATGATCTCAACATTTACATAGTGGATTACAGCAATGGCATATTGTCCCCTTTAAAGGACAGTAATCTTGTCGGAGGATATATGACCGAAGAAGATGAGGACAAGCTGCCCAGGCTGTTCTGCATGCTTCTTGATATCCTGAAGAAACGAAGAAAGGATTATGTCGGGGTATCTTTCCTTGAAAGGAGAAAGCTCATTAATGAAAAGGCGATACTACTGGTCATAGATAACTACGGTCGTTTCAGAGAAAAAACGGAGTGCGAATATGATAAACACATGCTGGAGCTGATCAAATTCGCAGAGGGCTACGGTATTTACCTGATCCTGTCGGCTTCCGCAATAGGCAGCAGCGATATACCTGCAAGGCTGTTTGAAAGCTGCAAAACATCGGTCTGCCTGAGGATGAACGATAAATACCAGTATTCTGAATGCTTAAGACAGGTCAGGCTGCCCATACTGCCTGATGACATAAGAGGCAGGGGGCTTGCGATCATAGAAGGGAAGGTACTCGAATTCCAGACCGCTGTCTGCTGCGGGGGCAATGATATATCACGCAGTGAATTCATCAGGGAAAGGATAAGCGAATTCAATAAAAGATATAAAGACAAAAAGGCATGCCGTGTTCCGTATATCCCCAAAGAACCGACAGTACAAGACCTTGAAGAGTGCATTACGGATAATGAAATACCCGGAACAGCGATCGGCTATGAGGCTCTGAGCGGTAAGCCGGTATACATTAGGGATGAGGGCAAAGGCTGCCTTGTATTTGCCGGGCGCCGTGGCTTTGGCAGGACCAATGCCGTAAGGGTATATGAATACTTTGCAAAAAAACGGGGGATCAGGGTGTGCCGTGTATGCAGCATAGAGGATTTTGTTGAAGCGGCATCAGATGGAGAGAACGTTGTGATACTCGATAACAGCGCCGATGCAATCGAGTTCTTTTATTCATCTGGACATAAGAGAGAAAAAGAGGAAGAGTTCATAAGACTTATTGATGAAGGAAGAGGCAGCAGATATGTATTCACAATGACGGACAAGGACTATGCAAGGGTGGCCGGCCTTAAGATATATGAGCGGATAGTGAAGGACTGCAGGGGAATATATCTCGGCGGAGGACTTGACAGGCAGAACATATTCGATTTTTCATACCTGTCATTTACAGATCTGTGTATTACAAAACCAAAGGGGATGGGAACGGTGCTGAAACGGAATGATGATTACTTCGGTGACATAGTTATCCCCGCTGCACGGGAAGAAATATGATAAAGCTTGAAATAAAGGCATTACAGTACGGGAAGAGACTGATCCTTGAAGCTGAGGAGGACATAAGGGTCTCGGAGCTTATAAGGAAGATAGGAACGGTTATTGATGACGACGGATCCTGTGTGCTAATAAGCTGCGATAAGGAAGGAGTGCTTCCTTCTGATGTGACCCTGGCGGATATATCCGCAGCATCCGGAGAGCTTCTCCTGTACGTAAGAAGGAGTGGCTGATGGAGACTGTCAGTGCGGTATACGTGAGGATGAACATCCTCCTTGAAGAAATGGGAACAGTATCGGTAAGGCTCTGCCGTGAGATTTCTGATCTTAAGGAGAACATGGAGAGACTGCATATATCCTGGGAAGGAAAAGCCTATGAGGAATACCACAGGGTTCTTATTGAGGACCTGTCGGTAATGGAACTTAAGGCTTCCAATGCGGTACTTATGTATCAGCTCCTTAAGGAGGCACTGACACGCTATCAGGTGATGGAAATGAAGATCGGTGAAGCCGTGGGAGGACTTGCAAAATGAGCATAAAAACAAAGATAGATATTGAATTCAAACGTGCCATCGAACAGGCGGATGAACTTGATGAACTCTCCGGCAGGTTGTGCCTTATCGGAAGTGTCAGGATAGATGAAGCCTTGCAGCTTCTTAATAAATCGTTTAAAGGACAGAATGCATCGGATTACACGGATAAAGCACTGCATCTTAAGGACAGTGTATATGAGAGTGCTGAGATACTTAAGGTTACGGCATCCATGATCAGGATGACAGCATCACTTATATATGAAGCCGAGATGGCGGCACTGGGCATCTGCGGCAGCTTATCATAAGGAAGGCCATTTAAGATTGAAAAGGAGGAGAAAAACATGTCATTTTTTCAGGTAACGGCAGCTGAACTCAGAAAGAAGGCCGAGCAGCTTAAGGGACTTAACAGCAGGTTCAAAACAGGTACGGATACACTGCAGACAACCGAGCAGGCACTTAAGTCCATGTGGGAAGGAGAGGCAAACGATGCCTTTCATGCCGCATTCGTAAGAGACAAGGGTCAGATGGACCAG
Source organism: Lachnospiraceae bacterium (assembly GCA_024690425.1). The sequence continues at coordinate 5,602 of JAILCT010000035.1, forward strand.
TTTCATAATGTGATAGAGCAGTTCATCGAGGCACTGCTGATAATTGCAGCCAAGTACGAGGCTGCGGAAAACAAGAACATATCAATTGCCGCTACGCGGAGTTATTAGGAAAGGAGATATCATGGCAGCAGGAATATTAAAAGTCACACCCGAGAAGCTCGTGGCCGCATCGGGAGAATTCTCATCAACAGGGAAGACTATAAGGGCACTGACACAGGAGATGCTGGAGATCGTAAGCAGCTTAAAGGCGGTATGGATGGGAGAAGCAGCTACCGGATACGGAGCAAAGTTTGCACAGCTTCAGGATGATATGGAAAAGATAAACCGTATGATCCAGGAGCATGTGACCGATCTCAACGAGATCGCAAGAGAATACCAGACTGCAGAAGATGCCGGTACGGAACAGAGCGTCGGAATTAACACAGATGTTGTTTCCTGAGGAGTAAAATAATGAATGTCGGATACAAAAATCTCATTTTGATAGATAATTCCAGATCGATGGGAGAAGTTAATTTCCGTCTGACCAAGGAAACTGCCAAGTACATCTGCCAAAACATGGACAGCGCGGATTCGTGCCGTATCGCCACCTTTGGCGAAGATGTAGAGTATATTGACGACTATACCGATGATGCCGATGCGCTTTCTTTGGCTATAGATGAACTTGAGATGTATGACAGGGACACCTATATAACGGATAACCTTGTAAATATACTTAATGAGTGGAAGGAGCAGGATGTTGCGTGCAGGAATATAATCCTGTTTACCGATGGCCGGGAGAATGAATCGCCTCTTCATGCAAATGAAGAACTGTATTATATGCTATCCGACATGTCATACCCGGTATACATAGTGCAATGCGTGGAAACGATAAACGATCCGGCATCCAAAAACCTTTCAGCCATAGCGACACTGAGCAGGGGGCGGCTTCTGCTCAGCGAATTTGAAGGGTCGGATGGTGGAAGCGAGACCATAATGGGTGATACCATCCTGGGCGATATAAACGAAGCAAGAAAAAGTGCCGAGGAAGAAGAAAACGAAACGGTGAAAGCTTTAGAGGAAACAGAAGATGCGGATGAAAGTCTTGAGAATACGGAAGAAGCTGATAAGAGCGGGGAAGCTCTTTATATTGACAGTGACAAACAGGAAGATATACCGGATGACCGGGTCGTCACGCATCTTGAGAAGGATGCCTATTCGGCCGTTGATACATCGCCTGTGATATTCAGGAAAAAGGATACAGGCCGGGAAGTCGGTTTTTCTGTTGTTTTTTCGGTGCTCGGTGTTTTGTTTGCCGTGGTCTTTGCACTTGTTATATACCTTATAAACCATAGAAACAGCTGGATAAAGAAACGTGACCGCAGGGCGATCGGGAGAATGGGATATTACAGTTCACCGAGCCGGAAAATGGAAGCAAGGATAGCGGAAGATGCAGAGGATGTCGATTGCTCCACCATGAAGCTTTCGGATGATGAGGGAGCTACCAGGCTTCTTGGCAATGAAGAAGGCGGGTACAATATCGTACTTGAAGACTGCAGGGATCCTACCAGGATATATCGTGCAGGATGCACTGAAAGCCTTATAGTAGGCAGATCGGTTAAGCTGTGCGATATAGTCATAGACCATGATGATTCGATCTCGGGAAGGCATTGTGAGCTGTCGGTGATCGATGGGAACTGGTATGTGAGGGACCTTAAGTCATCCAACGGTACAAGGGTCAATTCACAGAAGATATTTCAGGAACTGCTTCTTAAAAACGGCGATATTCTGATGGTTGGTCAGACAGCCTTACAGGTGGGAATATGAATGAGAAGGAACTTCTGCTGCTGTCCAATTACGTGTATCTTGATAAGTGTACCGAATATGGGACCATAGGTGAGATGCTTGACAGCTGCAGGTCTGAAAACGGATGGATAGATGAGAATAAGGCTGCACAGCTGGGAATAAGCGGAGGCATGACGGAGGCAGAGTGCAGGAAGCTGCTCCAGGAGATGGACAATGCCCCGGAGGAATTTAAGAGGTTAAGCGTTGTGCGAAGTATCAATGAACCGGAGCTCAGGGCAGTGTGCTTCGCCGGTCCTTCGAGTGATGACAGTGCGACAGTGGTATTTCGCGGTACGGGAGGAACCTACAAGGCATGGGCGGATAATGTGCGCGGCAGTTATATGCAGGATACGGAGATCCAGAAAATGGCCGATGACTTTGTCAGGTATGATTGCGGAGTTTATAATAACCTTACGGTTTCCGGTCACAGCAAGGGAGGAAATCTTGCGGGATATACGGCGGTCCTTAACCGCGACAGGGTCAGGAGCTGCGTGGCCTTCGATCCGCAGGGCTACGGGCTTGATTTTAACAGAGGGTATGAAAGAAGCATCAAAGACGCATCATATAATATCAAGGTGGTGTGTGCACACAACGATATTGTAAATCCGCTCCTTATACAGGTGGCAAAAGAGATCGTGTATGTAAAAAACGACCGCAGAGGTGCCGTGGGAAGGCACGGCTCGTTTTCGCTGCTTGATGCCTGCCGATTTGATGAGGACGGTAATATCGTAAACGCGACCGCAGAGCGTGAGTTCATAATGGAACAGCTTTCAAGGCTTACCCTTTGCGCAACAGCCCTTATGAACATTCTCCCTGACGGAGGGAATGAGAAGATATCTGAGCTGCTTGCAGCCGTGGCCGCAGGAGCACTGGCTGACGATGTTGACAGTGAATATAAGAGTGAACGCATAAGGAATGCGGTAAGTGAACTGTCAGGATACTGCCTTAGGATGATCGGGCTTAGCACAGAAGCAGGTATGGGTATAACAACGGTTGCCGACAGCATCTATGCAGATACGGAAGCCATGAAAAATGTGACGCAGATGCTTGGCGAAATCCATGATGAATTCCTGGAGATAATCGACAGGCTGACAAGTGCACGCCTTAGTATTAATTACAGGGCTGCCGGCAGACTTGCGGTTGATACAAGGCTTAAGATGCTTGAGGGAAGGCTTGAAGAAGAGAGCAGTAAGCTTAATGATTACAGGGTCTGTCTTGAGGAGATAACCGGGCTCATAGAAGGATGTGAGAAGGAAATAACAGGAAGGGTGGGTCTGGTAAAGATATCATGATTCACTCACAGTCAAAACCATGAGCATCAAGGAAGCGGGCAAACATATCATCCCATGCATGCTCAACGGATTTATCCATTGTGAATATCTTAAGGGATACGGCGGTGGTGCATGTAAGTGTACTGCCGTCATATTTTATATTGACGTTAAGGGAACCGATATCATCGGCACCTATTACGCCGTTGAGGCCTTCAAGAAACTTTCTGACGTTTTCCGGAGCAAGAGAGAAGCTGACCTTAAATGTAAGGGGAAGCCTTGAACCCCTGATGCATTCATAACAGTAGTGCTTGACACTTTCCCAGCGGATGAGATCCTCGCTGAATATCCTTCCGTTATCGGATGCCTCCTGCCTTAAGATATCAAGATCATCGGAAGAATAGAAGGAAGGGTTGATGTGTCCGTCGATAGTATGGGTGATGCCGGTCACTATGACCGCTTCGCTTAAGAGAAACTGATCGAAGGTCTTCTCCTTATCCGAGAGAAGTGCAGTCATAAAATTGGCTGTATTCTTTATTTGAAAAAGCCTCATGGAGATCCTCTTGGTTTACATAACACTAAAATCGACCGGCAGCATGTAAAGGGTGATGACCACTATAAGAACCTGTACAGCCAGGATAACGGGCATGCCGATATAGAACCTGGGCTTGGCGGTCTTGTGGTGGAACAGATACATACCAAGAAGGCAGCCAATGCTGCCTCCGAAGAGCGCTATGGTAAATAGCGTTGCTTCGGGAGTGCGCCACGACTGCCGCTTGGCCTTCTGCTTATCGATAAAGAAATAAATAAGTCCTAACAGATTAACGCATATCAGATACAGACCTATTATCGTCAATACATTTGACAGATCAGGCATAGGATTTTTCCTTCGCGTTCATTACTTCTTGTTTGCTTCCTGCATCTTAAGGGCACGAACCTTGCATGAAAGACCGAAGAGATTGATGAAGCCTTCAGCATCATGATGATCGTAGAGATCACCGGTCGTAAAGCTTGCGATGCTTTCGTTGTAAAGTGAGTAGGGTGAGGTGGTTCCCGCCTTGATGATATTGCCCTTGTAAAGCTTGAACTTAACCTCGCCGGTAACGTACTTCTGGGTTGATTCTATAAAGGCCTGGACAGCCTCGCGCAGAGGTGTGAACCACTTGCCTTCATATACTATCTGGGCGAACTTGTTGCCCATGTCCTGCTTGAGGGCATATGTGTCACGGTCAAGAATGAGCTCTTCAAGCTGCTGATGAGCTTCGTACAGTATGGTTCCGCCGGGAGTCTCATATACACCGCGTGACTTCATTCCGACAACACGGTTCTCAACGATATCGATTATGCCGATGCCGTGCTTACCGCCAAGACGGTTGAGCTCAGCGATTATATCGGCAACCTTCATCTTCTTGCCGTTAATGGATGTGGGTGTGCCGGCTTCAAATGTCATGGTAACATATTCGCCTTCTTCGGGAGCCTTCTCGGGAGTGGTTCCCAGAACAAGAAGATGTTCGTAGTTGGGCTCGTTCGCAGGATCCTCAAGTTCAAGACCTTCATGGCTTATATGCCATAAGTTACGGTCACGAGAGTAGCTTGAATCAGCTGAGAAGGGAAGGTTGATACCGTGTGCACGGCAGTACTCGATCTCTTCCTCACGAGAATTCATAGTCCACTTTTCGTTTCTCCATGCTGCTATTATCTTAAGATCGGGAGCAAGAGCCTTGATGCCAAGCTCGAACCTGATCTGGTCATTACCCTTACCGGTAGCACCATGGCAGATGGCGGTAGCACCTTCCTTGCGGGCTATCTCAACAAGCTTCTTGGCGATGACGGGCCTTGCCATTGAAGTACCGAGAAGATATTTGTTCTCATATACGGCATGCGCCTTAACGCAAGGCATGATGAAATCCTCGGCGAATTCATCGGTGAGGTCTTCGATATAGAGCTTGGAAGCTCCGGATGAGAGTGCTCTCTCTTCAAGTCCTTCGAGCTCCTCGGCCTGTCCGCAGTTACCGCATACGCATATTACTTCGTAATCGAAATTCTCCTTAAGCCAGGGGATGAGAGCACTTGTGTCAAGTCCGCCTGAATAAGCAAGTACAACCTTTTCTTTCATTAATTTATTCCTCCTGAAATATGATAAACAATTTTGAGCTTGGATCAAGCGTATTAAAGAATACAACAATTAAATGAAGAATGCAAGGGCTATTTGCATAAAAAACCAAAAAAATGAATAAAAACATGAAAAATGGTTGCATAATATGCATTTAAAGCGTATAATCATGCAAAGTCAAATGTGTTATAATAGCTTGGCGATCATATGAGGATAAGAAGAAAGGGTATGACATGAACGTGGAGATACGTACGATGACAATAGACGACTACGACGGTGTGAAGGATCTGTGGATGACGATAAAGGGCTTTGCGATAAGGAGCATTGATGATTCCAAAGAAGGCGTTGACAGGTTCCTTAAGCGTAATCCCACCACTTCCGTTGTTGCCGTAAAGGATGGTAATATAATAGGAAGTATCCTGTGCGGACATGATGGGAGGAGGGGGTGCTTCTACCATGTATGTGTACATCCTGAACACCGAAGACACGGGATAGGCAAAAGCATGGTCGTATTTGCCATGAACGCACTCAAGGATGAACACATAAATAAGGTAAGCCTTATAGCATTCACCAAAAACGATATAGGCAATGCCTTCTGGAAGACCATAGGATGGACCAAGAGGGAAGACCTTAACTATTATGACTTTACACTTAATGAGGAGAACATTGTCAGGTTCAATGAATGATGTCGTCTCAATTGCGGGTTTTTAATGTGTATGATACAATTTTTAACGGTGTATGAGGAGGAAACATATGGAAACGATCAAGGGCGGAGTGACAGCTGCTCCGGGTTTTGAAGCTGCAAGTTATGCGGCAGGTATAAAATATGAAGGAAGAACAGACATGGCCATGGTCTACTCGGCCAGTCCGTGTGTATGTGCGGGGACTTATACGTCAAATGTCGTTAAGGCTGCCTGCGTTAAATGGGATAAGGAGCTTACGGAATCAGGAAGGCCGATGCATGCGGTAGTGGTCAATTCGGGTATAGCCAATGCCTGCACGGGTCAGGAAGGCTATGATGCCTGCATGAAGACTGCGAAGGCGCTGGAGGAGGTACTGAAGGTTCCGTATGATACCGTTGCGGTAGCTTCGACAGGTGTTATAGGAATGCAGCTCCCGGTAGATAAGCTCACAGCCGGAGTCAGGGCGCTCGCCGGTAAGCTGTCCGACAGCGATGATGCGGGAACGGAAGCCTCCAAGGCCATAATGACAACGGATACCGTCAACAAGGAGACAGCCGTAACGTTTGATATAGGTGGCAAGAAGGTGACGCTTGGCGGCATGAGCAAGGGATCGGGAATGATCCATCCAAATATGTGTACGATGCTCGGTTTCCTTACCAGCGATATAAACATAGATAAGAAGCTTATGCAGAAGGCACTTTCGGAAGTTGTCACGGACACCTTCAACATGATCTCAGTAGACGGTGATACATCAACGAACGACACACTCATTCTCATGGCCAACGGTCTTGCCGGCAACGATAAGATAGAGGAGGAGAATGACGATTACCGTACCTTCAGGGATGCCCTTTTCCATGTATGCAGGACACTTGCCGTGAAGATGGCAGGGGATGGCGAGGGAGCCAGCAGGCTCTTTAGCGCTCATGTGGTAAATGCCGCAAGCAAGGAGGACGCAAGGACACTGGCAAGATCGGTCATCTCTTCCAACCTGAGCAAGGCTGCCATATTCGGATGCGATGCCAATTTCGGAAGGTTCCTGTGCGCAATGGGCTATTCGGGAGTTGAGTTTGACCAGGATGATGTGGAGCTCTTCTTTGAGAGCGGGTCAGGAAGGCTTAAGGTATTTGACCATGGTGTGCCGCTTGATTTTGACGAAGACGAGGCCCTTAAGATACTTAAAGAGAAAGAGATCACCGTGTATATTGACATGCATGAAGGCGATGCCGAAGCAACCGCGTGGGGTTGTGATCTCACTTATGATTATGTTAAGATAAATGCTGATTACAGGAGCTGAAGGGAGTAAGTTATGGTTACAAAAGAGGAGTACATGAAGAAGTATTACGACAAGGCGGAGGTCCTTATCGAGGCGCTGCCTTATATCAGGAAATACAACCGCAAGGTCATAGTCGTTAAGTACGGCGGGTCGGCCATGAGCGACGAAGAGCTTAAGAAGAACGTTATAAAGGACGTTACCCTTCTTAAGCTCGTTGGTTTTAAACCCATTGTGGTACATGGCGGCGGCAAGGACATAAGCAGATGGGTAGAGAAGGTCGGCAAGGAAGCAAGGTTTGTCAACGGGCTCCGTGTGACCGATGAAGAGACGATGGAGATAGCCGAGATGGTCCTTTCCAAGGTCAACAAATCGCTGGTTGCCATGGTACAGGAACTGGGTGTCAAGGCTGTGGGAATATCCGGCAAGGACGGCGGCCTTCTGGAGGTGGAGAAGAAGTACGCAGACGGTGAGGATATAGGATATGTCGGGAATATCACAAGAGTCAACACCAAGCTGCTTGAGGACCTGCTTGAGAATGATTTTCTTCCGATAGTATCGCCTATCGGTCTTGATAAGAACTTTGACACCTATAATATCAATGCTGACGATGCAGCCTGTGCAATAGCCAAGGCCATGCACGCCGATAAGCTTGCTTTCCTTACCGATATCGAGGGTGTTTACAAGGATCCCAATGATAAATCGACGTTTATTTCCCGCCTGTCGGTTTCGGAGGCCAATGCCCTTATAAAGGACGGCTATATCGGAGGCGGAATGCTTCCCAAGCTCAATAACTGTACGGATGCGATAGATAACGGAGTTAACCGTGTCCATATACTTGACGGACGTAAGCCGCATACCCTGCTCCTTGAGATATTTACCAAGAAGGGTATCGGAACCATGTTCTTCAGGGATACGGATACAGATGTTGCCAACGAGGCATGATATAGGATAAGAAGGATAAGAATATGAAATCTATGAATGAATACATTGATGAAGCAGAGCAGGTGCTCCTGCATACATATAACCGTTTTCCGGTGGTCTTTGATCATGGCAGCGGCGTGAAGCTCTATGATATCAACGGCAAGGAATATCTTGATTTCTGTGCCGGCATCGCAGTATTTGCGCTTGGATATGACAATAAGGAATACAATGATGCCCTTAAGGCACAGATAGATAAGATCATACATACTTCGAACCTTTTTTATTCCGTACCTTCCATAGAAGCTGCCAGGGCGCTGACGGCGGCAGCAGGCATGGACAGGGTTTTCTTTACCAATTCCGGAGCCGAAGCAATAGAGGGAGCCATAAAGAGTGCAAGGAAATATGCTTATACCAAGGATGGCAGGACGGATCATGAGATCATAGCCATGGAGCATTCATTCCACGGACGTACCATGGGAGCCCTGTCGGTAACGGGCAAGAAGGCATATCGTGAGCCTTTTGAGCCCATGATAGGCAATGTGAAGTATGCCCGGTTCAATGACTTTGACAGCCTTCTGTCTCAGGTTACGGATAAGACATGTGCTGTCATGATGGAGACGATACAGGGTGAGGGCGGAATCTATCCTGCCGATCCCGATTACCTTAAGAAGGTAAGGAAGCTGTGCGATGAGAAGGATATCCTTCTTATCCTTGATGAGATACAGTGCGGTATGGGAAGGTCGGGAAGCATGTTTGCCTATGAGGCATACGGAGTTAAGCCCGATATTGTTACGGCAGCCAAGGCTGTGGGCTGCGGTGTTCCGGTGGGTGCCTTTATGATGACACAGAAGGTTGCGGACAAGTCGCTTGTTCCGGGTGACCATGGTTCGACATACGGCGGCAACCCCCTCGTATGCGCCGCTGTGTGCGAGGTACTGCGTCAGTTCGAAGATAAGAAGATACTTGATAATGTTAAGAAGGTCGGAGATCATCTCTACTCGAGGCTTGAGGAAGTTAAGAACAGGCATGAGTGCATCACCGGCCACAGGGGCAGGGGGCTTATACAGGGTCTCGAATTCGATGAGTCCGTAAAGGCAGGAGATGTGTGCAGGAAGGCGATCGATAACGGGCTTATAATAATAACGGCGGGAACCAATGTTATAAGGTTCATTCCTCCGCTTATCGTAACAGATGATGATGTGGATAAGATGATAGGTATACTTGAAGATTCGCTGCAGGGAATAAATTCATGAAGAGAGTTTTGAGCGCTGTCATTGCGGGTCTGCTTGTGGCAGGCCTGGTATTTGCAGCATTAAAGATAAACGATCCTATGTATACGGGGAGCGACAGGGGCGGTGATGACGGAACCCTGATCCTGTGGTATACGGACGACACGCTTACCGAATTCTTAAACGATGCGGCTGTTTCATACAGGGATGAGACAGGCACAAGGGTTAAGCCGGTGCTTGTTGACGGAGTCGACTTTCTGCTTAAGATAAACCATGCGTCTGTTTATGAGGGCGAGGAAGAAGACGGAGAAACACTGGCCGCCCCGGACCTTTATATCACTACCCATGATAACCTGATGAAGGCTTATTATGCGGGACTTGCAAGTGAGATAACGGATCCGCAGAAAGTCATAAACGCCATAAATTACCCGGATACTTCCCTCCACGCAATAAGATGCGGAGGCAAGTATGTGGGTTATCCGCTTTATTATGAGACGAATTTCCTTCTGTACAACAAGACCTACATGGCCAACATCGCCAAGCAGCATATCGAGGAGGAACCCGAGTTTTCGGAAGAGGATATGGAGGAGATAGCTGAAGAAGAGCCGGCAGAGTCCACATCGGGGAACGGCATAACCGTTAATAACCAGATCGGGGTATCCGATAACGGAGTTTCGCAGGATGCACTTGTCCTTAACGAGGAAGAGCTTGAACCGATGGGCGAGGAGGATGCGGCAAGGGATCCCCAGGTTCTTGAGAAGCTCGCGAACATGATACCGGCTACGATCGACGATATCCTGACATTTGCCAACAACTACGATGCACCCGAAGAAGTCGAGGCGATCTTCAAATGGGACGTGTCCGATATCTTCTATAATTATTTCTTTGTCGGTAATTATATGAATGTCGGCGGTGAAGACGGGGACGACAATTCATATTTCAATATCTATAACCAGCAGGCTGTTGACTGCCTTAAGGTATACCAGAACATAAACCAGTTCTTTTCGATCGACAGTAAGGCTGTTACTTATGACAGTATCCTGTCTGAATTCATAGAGGGTAAGACGGTATTCACTGTTGCCACGACGGATGCCATCGCCAAGATAAAGAAAGCAAAGGAAGACGGCGAATTCGAATATGATTACGGAGTGGCCGTACTTCCGGATATAAGCTCGACTCTTAAGGCGCGCGGCATGTCAGAGACATCAACTCTTGTCATAAACGGATACTCCGACAAGAGAGAAGCTGCCAACGGGTTCGCCCAGTATCTGTCATATGACAGGGCATCCGATGTCTATAAGAAGACCGGAAGGATCTCATGTCTTAAGAACGTAGCCTACGAGGATGACGAGATAAAGAACGTCATGCAGGAATACGAGAAGTCAGTCCCGATGCCCAAGATGATAGAAGCTGGGAATTACTGGGTACAGCTTGAGATAGCATTTACCAAGGTATGGAACGGAGCCGATCCGGATGAGACCCTTAAGGAACTGAACGACACGATAGGCGAACAGATAGATGAGCTTGAGCAGCATGTGCTCACACAGGAATCTATAAGGGTAGGAATTGACTGAGTTCACAAAATAAACACTTTTTTATCACTTTTTTCTCATATTGACAGTCTATCCTAAAAGCATCAAAGGAAGATTCAGGTCATGGGAGGTGTGAACTATGTATGAATATTATGATAATGAAAACAGGAACCTTAATTCCGAGCAGCCGGTAACGGTAAGTGAACCGGCAAGGGCATCCAAGCCGGGGAGGAAGGCTGCCAAGCGGGATAAGAAGACCAACTGGTTTGCCTGCGTGGCATATGCACTTGTTTTCGGACTTATTGCAGGAGGAACGTTCCAGGGAGTTAACCTTGCGGGTGATTTTGTAAGGAGCAAGCTGGGAATAACTTCTGAGGACATAAGCAAGGGCGGAAACAAGGACAGCTTAAGCCAGAGAGAGACAACCCTTAAGTCTTCGGATAATGAGCAGAAGGAAGTTAAGACAACTCAGGAGAAGGCAACAGTGAACAAGGCATCGGAGCCGACACAGCTTGCCTCGGGAAGTTCTCTCGATGTATCAACGGTAGCAAAGAACGTTATGCCTTCGATAGTATCGATAACCAACAAGAGCGTTCAGGAAGTAAGGTCGATCTTCGGAAGCGGGATCAGACAGTATGAGAGCGAGAGCGCAGGATCCGGCATCATAGTGGGCAAGAATGATGAGGAGCTTCTGCTTGTTACGAACAACCATGTTGTTGAAGGTTCCAACCAGCTGTCGGTATGTTTCATAGATGACGAGGTTTACGAAGCAACGATCAAGGGAACGGATCCTGACAATGACCTTGCTGTAATAGCTGTTAAACTGTCCGATATCAAGGACAGTACGATGGATGAGATAGCGATAGCGACCATGGGCGATTCGGATGATCTTATGATAGGCCAGCAGGTAGTCGCCATCGGTAACGCACTTGGTTACGGACAGTCGGTAACGACAGGTATAATAAGTGCCCTTGAACGTGAATTTAAGATTGATGACTATTCCGCCAAGCTGATACAGACAGATGCAGCCATAAATCCAGGCAACAGCGGCGGCGCACTTCTTAACATGAAGGGTGAGGTCGTGGGTATCAATTCGGCCAAGCTTGCATCATCACAGATAGAAGGAATGGGATATGCGATCCCGATCTCGACCGCAACACCCATAATCGAAGACCTTATGAACCGCAAGACAAGAGACCTTGTTGACAAGGCTGATGCCAGTTATCTGGGGATCGCAGGCGTATCGGTAAGCGAGGAAGTATCAAAGACTTACAATATCCCCGAGGGTGTATATGTATCGGAAGTTACGGAAGACGGACCTGCCGAGAAGGCCGGTATATCAAAGGGTGATGTTATCAGGAAGTTCGACGGTGTTACGATCTCATCGATGGCAGAGATAAAGGACCAGCTCAGATACTATAAGGCCGGCGAGAAGGTGGAAGTACTTCTGAAGAGAACCGACGGATCCGAGTATAAGGATGTTACCGTTGCGGTAACACTTGGCAAGAAGTCCGAGTCGGACCTTAAGGATGAGGAAGAGTCAAGCGATTCGGATGAGCAGAAAAACAACGGATACAGCAATGGCGATGAAGGCTATTACATTGATCCGTTCTCGATATTCGGTTATTAATTACAGGAGTTACACAGACAGTCTATGGAAGTTAATCAGATCAACCTGACATCCAAGTTAAGTATTCCGAAAGGCAATTTTGATTTCGTCATGGAGGCAACCCACAATGAGCAGCTCTATCTGGGCTGCCTCAATGCCGAAAGATGCATGATGACGGATTACGATGCCTGCCTCAAGGGTCTTAGGAGATCGATCGAGATGCTGGGCATCGAGCTTGAGAAATGGAGCAGGGCTGAGCTTCACAATCTGACGCCGGAGGAGGCACTCAGAAGCATATTTATCGATCTTAAGCGGCTGAAATCCCCCAAGGGAGGCAAGAAGGAGAGACGTAGGCTGTCCAAGAAGAACTTCTATATACGTCATGTGATCGATTTTGAGAAGAAGGATCACGAGGAATTTACAAGAAAACAGATAGAGGAATTCATAGATACTTATTCCTCCATATATCCTTATTCTATCGATGAGGATGACGTTAAAAACGATAATATCAAGAGTATAGCTTATGATATGTATTCAAGGTGCTCAAGGCCGCTTACCGATAAGGGATGCGGTACCAGGGAGGATTGTGAGAACCTTGTGATGCTGTTTCATAAGCTTCTTTGTCTTCTTAACTATGTTCAGGAACCCTATGATATAGAACTCACACCTATAGATTCCTATTTCCCTATCCCATATGAGTTATACGACAAGCTTAACCTTATAAGGGGAAGCAACGTCAAGATATATGTTTCGGAAGACGGCAAGACTTACTATATGTTAAAGCGCAAGGATATAGAATTCCTGGATATACTGGATCCTTCAGTATACAGGCTCCGCATGCAGGAACTCGATAAGCTGGATCTTCTGTGGAGAAGGCTCTCGGGACTTCCCGGTTATGGAAGCCATCATGGTATTGAGGTCGGTACCCATGATTACCGCAGGATGGTGTTTAAGTTTGCCGGACGTCCCCAGGCCATGACCCAGAAGTTTGTTGACAGGCTTGATGAGAAGAGCAAGCGTGAAGAACTGGTCAGGGAGCTTATAAGGCTTATCAGGACAATGCATGACATTGAACCTTCGCTTCCGCATAAGTGGCTTAATCCGGAATGTATCTATGTATGCGAGAAGAGACAGGGTATGCTGCCGTACATAGTAGGCTTTGACAATGCACGTCCGGCACCGGTCAAGAGTGATTATCCCGCACGCGGCATGCTGGATGATTATTTCAATTCCATAAACCTGCAGAAGTTTTTTGCACCCGAGATCAGGAACGGCGGCGGCGAGGTCAGTGAGATAGACGGCAGGAAGGCAGATATCTACTCGCTGGGCAAGCTCATCAGGTATATCTACGGAAGGGATGAGAACAGGGTCAAGGACTATGTTGAGCGGCTCATTGCAAAGGATCCCGCAAACAGGCCGTCCATTATTGAAGCTTCAAGGCTTTTTGACGATGAAGTGGTTGATTTTGAACCGACGGTTCCTTTTTCCAATGAGGTTCTTGACGAGTTCAGGCTTCTTATTTACACACCCTTTCACGGCTTCGACTCTTATCTTGTAAATGATACGGTCACCATAGGGAGGATGTTCTCTTCGGAGGGAAATGACATAAAGGTGGATTCCCCCATTGCATCAAGGACCCACGGGCGCTTTGTCAGGACTGATACGGGCTTCGAATACATGGATATGTTAAGTACCAACGGTACCTTTATAAACAATGTCCTGTATGGTGTACAGCGAGGCGGCAGGTCCGATTCCAAGCCTCTTATGATCGGAGACATCTTAAAGATCGATCATCCGGAATTTAAGAACACACACCGTAATGCCGTCCTCATGTTCATATTGTCGCCTACTCATCATGAGATGGTTGAAAAGACAATAGACATCGTTGACGGGTCGGATGTTTCGATAGGGAGAAAGGACTGCGATGTTACCCTTCCCAACAACCGTGTGTCAAAGAGACATGCAAGGTTCGTCATGAAGGATATGAAGATCTACATCCAGGATCTTAATTCCACGAACGGCGTGTATGTGAACGGTAAAAAGATTGACAGGCCGGCGATACTTCATTCCATGGATTCGGTCAGAATAGAGGACTATGTGTTTATCGTTTCGGGAAAGAAGATATACTATTACGCCGAATGATTTTTTTGCCGGCTTTTGAAGATTTAACTTTATTGTAACAAAATTATGTGATAGAATTATTCTTGCATGAAGGTCTGCCATTGGAGGCCTTATGAAAAAGAATATATTGATATCCATAACAGTTTTGACCCTTTCTTCCGCCTTGGTATCTTTTGTCGGATGCGGTAGAGATGAGGCGGTCGTTTCGCTTTACGAAGAACCTTTCTTACAAGAGCCACAGACGGACGATCATGATGAGCCGGATGGCAGGGAATCTCCAGATGAGATAACTGATGATAAGGATAGCGGCAGTGTTACCGTATATGTATGCGGAGCTGTGAACAGTCCCGGAGTGTACATGTTGGATCCGGGAGCACGTGTGATTGATGCCGTAGATAAGGCATGCGGTCTTACCGGTGATGCAGATGGATGTTATGTAAACCTGGCAACCCTGCTTGAGGACGGCCAGAAGATATATGTGCCAACGCATGAGGAAACTCAGGGCTTGACAGATATTTCCGGAATGGATGCGGGCGGGGGACTTACCGGAGACACACCGGGTAAGGTTAACATAAATTCGGCCGATGCCTCAGCTCTCATGACTTTGCCCGGGATAGGCGAAGCCAAGGCTGCACTGATAATAGAGTACCGGAATGCCAACGGACGTTTTGATTCGATAGAAGATATTATGAAGATAAGCGGGATCAAGGAAGGAATGTTTAACAGGATAAAGGACAGGATCTGTATTTAGGAAAGAGGAAAGAGATGAAGGTTCTTGTAGTTGATGATGAGAAAGCTATAGTTAAGGGACTCATGTTCGGCATTCAGGATGAGGATACTTCCGTATACTGCGCATACGATGGCGAGGAAGCGCTCAACATGATAAAGTCCGACAACTACGATATAGTTCTGCTTGATGTCATGCTTCCCAAGATGGACGGTCTGGAAGTGTGCAGGAAGGTCAGGGAATTTTCCAAGGTACCGATCATCATGCTCACCGCCAGGGACGATGATGATGACAAGATATCGGGACTTACCTGCGGGGCCGATGATTACGTGACCAAGCCGTTCAACATTAAGGAAGTGAAGGCCCGCATAGATGCCATACTGAGAAGGACGAAGAGCAGCGAGGCGGATAAGAAGAGTGATGATGACGCTGTTCTTGAAATAAGCGACATACGTTTGGAGCGCTCCAATAAACGGCTCTACATCGCGGGCAGGGAAGTATATATAACGATCAAGGAATTCGAAGTTCTCGACCTTCTTGCAAGTAATCCCGGCAAGGTATACAGCAGGGACAAGCTGCTTGAACTGGTATGGGGACTTGATCATCCCGGCGGTTCGAGAACGGTTGACGTACACGTAAGAAGGCTCAGGGAGAAGATAGAAACCGATCCCGGTGAGCCTAAGTATGTTCAGACCAAGTGGGGCGTGGGATACTATTTCCATGGTTAGGGAGCTGCTTAAGAACAGAAGATTCAGCAAGAGCCTGGGGCTGCGCATCTTTCTTGCGATATGTGCGGTAGGTATAATTCCATGCGTGATACTCAGGAATATCCTGCTGAACAGTTATGAATCCAGGGCTGTTTCGGTAAGGACATCGGAAGTGCAGAACCAGTGCACGATCCTTGCCGACCACCTTGTTACATACGGATATCTTGACGACCAGTCTTCGGAAGTCGTCAATGCGGAGCTGGAACAATTCTCATCGCTGTATGACGGGCGTATCATGATCATCGACAGCGAGCTTAAGATCATAAAGGACACATATTCCATAAGTCAGGGCAGGATAATGATCTCCGAGGAGATACTTAAGTGCTTTGACAAGACTTCTATTTCCAAGCATGACAAGAAGAACCAGTATATAGAGATAACAACACCTATCATTGACAGGGAGTCGGGCGATGTTATAGGTGTTATCCTTACAAGCGTGTCAACCGACAATATCGTTGCGACCATAAATATAATGGGTTACAAGGCGTATCTGTTCCTTGTGATAACCGGTCTTGTCAGCATATCATTTGCCGTTTTCGTCTCGGTAAACCTGATCAGGCCTTTCAGGGATATAAACACAGCCATCATCCAGGTGGAAGAAGGCTTCACGGAAGAGAAGATATCTGTTCCAGTCTATAACGAGACCGAAGCGATCGCAGCCTCCTTCAACAAGCTGATGGATAAAATGAATACCCTTGAAGCATCGAGACAGGAGTTCGTATCAAACGTATCGCATGAGCTCAAGACACCCATCACGTCCATGAAGGTGCTGGCTGATTCCCTGATAGAAGGAGAGAGTGTTCCGGTTGAGATATACAGGGAATTCATGGAGGATATCACAAAGGAAGTAGACAGGGAGACTGAGATAATAAACGATCTTCTCTCGCTTGTTAAGCTCGACAAGAGAGCGGGCAGCCTTATGAACATAAGCTCGGTCGATATGAACGTGATGATAGAAGACATACTCAAGAGAGTCAGGCCGATCGCGGATAAGAGCAAGGTTGAACTGATATTTGAGAGTGTGCGTCCTGTTACCGCACAGGTTGACGAGATCAAGATGTCCCTTGCGATAATGAATGTAATCGAGAATGCGATCAAGTACAACAGGGAGAACGGATGGGTAAGGGTCACCCTTGATGCGGATCATCATTTCTTCACCGTGGTTGTGGCGGATTCAGGTGTGGGAATACCCGAAGAGGCGCAGGCCCATATATTTGAGAGGTTCTACAGAGTGGATAAATCCCATTCAAGAGAGATCGGCGGGACCGGCCTGGGTCTGGCTATCACCAGGAGCACGATAATGATGCACGACGGTGCAGTCAAGGTGGAGAGTTCGGAGAATGTCGGTACAACCTTTACCATAAAGGTACCACTCACGGTTGCGGTAACCGTACAGGCCGAAGCGCCGGTCAGGGAGAAGAAGATTTCATTCAGAAGAGAGAAAAAAGATGGTAAGAAGAATTAAGAAAACAATATACAGCCTGATCGTATTTACGATCCTTCTTGCCATGTGTGCATGCGGAAGGAAGAGAAGCGGAGCGGACAGTTCATTCAGGCTTTACTATTTAAACAAGGACGGGATGAGCGTTTCATGGATCCCCTATGAGCCGACAGGCGCAGATTCAATGGAGGTCGTTAATGAGGTTCTGAAGGAGCTGGCTGCACAGCCTTCGGACTTTGACTTAAGACCGGTGATACTCAGTGATATGTCCGTTAATTCGGTCACTTTGAATGAGGGACTTCTGCTGATCGATTTCGATACGGGATATATAAAGGACCAGGGCCGTGAAGAGATATTGAGAAGGGCTGCGATAGTAAGGACACTTGACCAGGTTGAGGGTGTCGATGAAATATCGATCACGGTGGACGGGACCCCTCTTAATGACAGTAAGGGGCAGCCGGTCGGGATAATGACGTCGGATATGTTCATCGATAATGCCGGTGATGAGATCAATTCATATGAGAGGACCAGGCTGGTTCTGTATTTTGCGAATGCGGACGGTAACGGACTTGTTCAGACGACGGAATCCGTTGCATATAACTCGAACATCTCAATGGAGAAGCTTGTGACCGAGCATATCATATCGGGTCCTTTATCAAACGGGGTTTATCCAGTGACAGATCCGGGAGTGGGACTTATCAGTGTTACTACGAAGGATGGTATATGTTATGTAAATCTAAGCAGGGAGTTCCTTGTTAAGCAGGGTAAGCTTACTGATGAAGTTGTGCTCTATGCCTTCGTCAATTCGCTGACGGAACTTCCCAATATCAACAAGGTGCAGTTCATGATAGATTCCGAGACTGAAATATCTTTCGGTGAGCACAGCTATCTAAGTGAACCATTTGAGAGAAATCTGGAGTTAGTGGAGGTCAGATAAGAGAGACATTTGTATATAAGAAGACCGCTGTGTGTCTTTTGCCTTTTGTTTGTGCTCATGCTTGCGGCCATAGAGGCCGTTACGGGCTCAGCCGGCAGGAATGACAGGAGCCTTGACGGGCAGGAACTAGGGTTTTTGGGCACGATAAAACAGATAGAACACAAGGATCATGATCAGATCTTACACATTAAGAATATTCATTTCACAGATGGAACAGATTTAACCGGGAACGTACTAATGTACATCCCGGATCAGGACAAAATCATTAAGCAGATTCATATAGGAGCCACTATTGAAGCCTTCGGCGAGTTCACCTCATTCAGGAAGGCGTGGAACAGGGGGCAGTTTGACCTTTTTGGATACCATGCATTAAGGGGTGATGAGTATGCGGTATACAGAGGCAGTGTGCTTGGCGTTTCGAAAGAGTATAACCGCCTGACAGACGGACTGTACCGTATAAGAGAAGGAACGGAGAGGGTGTATGAGCGCTATTTCGACGAAACCGACCGTGGTGTTATAGATGCCCTGGTACTTGCGGATAAGGGAAAGCTCGATAAGGATCTTCGGGAACGTTATTCCGATGCGGGTATTGCGCATATACTTGCGCTTTCCGGGCTTCACATTGCAACTGTCGGTTTTCTCTTAATGAACCTTTTAAGAAGGATCAGAATACCCCTGTGGCTTTCAGTCCTCATTTCAGCTCTTGTGATGGCATCGTACTGCATAATGACAGGAATGCCCCTGTCTGCCGTCCGGGCACTTATCATGTATTTTATCGCTGCAGGAGCACTGCTCCTTAAGAGAAGCGTCGATCTTAGGACATCAGCGGCCCTGGCCTGTCTTGTAATGCTTGTGATAAATCCGGACAGGTTAAGTGATGCCTCATTTCTGTTATCTTTTTCTTCGGTTTTGGGTATCGGGATCCTTTATCCGGCAATAAGGGAACTTATACTTAATGTGGCCGGAAAGGGCAGGGTACGGTCTCTTAAGAGAAGCCGGAAGAGACTTGTGAGATTCGGCATGGGGATACTGTCATCCCTGATCCTGTCGGTATCTGTTCAGCTTGCGATAATTCCATTTACCATGTGGTTTTATTACAGGCTTTCTCCTTATGGTATATTGGTAAACCTGATCGTTGTTCCGCTGGCGGGATCCCTTCTTATGTTTGCGATATGTACGGGTCTGATCGGGAGTATCGTAATGTATATTCTCGGATATGATAATCCTGTCGATCTGCTTGTGAGGTTCCTTTCGTATTGCGCGCATCTTATCCTTAAGTTATATGATCTGCTGACGCAGGGAGTTAACAGACTGCCGGGAGCGGTCATTGTAACGGGCAGGCCTGCCATGTGGCAGATGATCGTTTATTACCTGTTCATGGCAGGAGCACTTGCGGCAGCCGCTCATCTTACCCGTAAGTCAAGGATCGTGACACCCGGATACTTAAGGAGGAGATCGCTTGCGGTGCTTGGAGTGTGTATCTTATCCTGTCCGATCCTGTTTGTCAGGATAAGGCCGGTCTTTGAAATATCATCCCTGTATGTAGGCCAGGGACAGTGTTTTGTCATACACGGTAGGGATGTTCCGACGATCATGTACGACTGCGGGAGTACAGATGAGAAAAAGCTTTCGGAATATACCGTTGAGCCATTTCTTGAGTGCCTTAAGCTTGACTGGATCGATACGGTATTTATCTCGCATCTTGATACGGATCATATAAGCGGCCTCCTGCAGCTTCTGTCAAATGACAATTCCCATATAAAGATCGGGAGGATTGTGATATCGGGGGATCCCCTGCAGAAGACAAGCGAGAATTACAAGAGCCTTATCTCACTGGCCGGGGAGAGGGGAATCCCGGTCTGCCCGATGAACAAGGGGGACTCTCTGACATGGAGAAATATAAGTGCAAGATGCCTGTGGCCGCATCAAGCGTCAGGCGTGGATATAAATGACGGATCATTGGTCCTGTCGATTGAATACAGACAAGATAAGGAGGATGATTTTCTGGCCCTTTTTACGGGTGATATAAGCAGTGGGGTTGAGGATTTGCTGATAGGAGACATAAGGACAGAAACGGCCGGAACGGACGGGTATGATTATCTTCAGGTTGCCCACCACGGGTCTTCGGGTTCCGCAAACAGGGATTTTACGGAAGCAGTATCGCCCAAGGCTGCCGTCATATCCGCAGGGATCGATAACAGATATGGCCATCCGCATAAGGAAACCCTGGAGGTCTTTGAAAGCCTGAGGATTCCCGTGTTCATTACATCCGAATGCGGTGAGACAGATGTGAGGACGAGAAGGGGAGAATAATAGCTGATCGCTGCGTTGCAAGAAGAAGTGAAAAATCATATAATCGGAATATAGATAACTAAAAGTTGAGAGGAGGATAATAATGGAAGAGAACAGAACAGAGAAAACCGTAAGGAAGAACTCGTGGGCAGGCCCGCTCATTATAGGCATATGCATAATCATAAGCTGCGGGACGTTGGCCTTCGGACTTGCACATTTTAAGTCGGATTCCGAGCATACGATAGCCGCAACCGGAAGCGCCAGTGTTGATTTTGAGGCAGACACCATCATATGGAGAGGTACTTATTCGGCATGGGCACTTTCGTCAAGAGATGCTTACAAGAAGATCCGCAGAGATGCCGATACGGTAATGGACTATCTTCTTGAGAACGATCTTGAAGAAGATGAGATAGTCTTCAATTCAGTTGATATCACCAAGAATTACAGGGATAATTACGATGATAACGGTAATTATATCGGAAGTGAGCCTAACGGCTATACCCTTACACAGAGCGTTGTCATCACTTCCGACAATGTAGAGAATGTTGAGATGATATCAAGGGATATTTCCAGCCTGCTGGATGAGGGAGTAGAGCTGACATCAGGTTCGCCTGAATATTATTATTCCGACCTTGACGCACTTAAGCTTGATCTTATAGACAAGGCGTCGAAGAATGCCAGGGACAGGATAGATATAATAGCAGCCAATGCAGGTACCAATATCGGTAAGCTTAAGAATTCAAGCCTTGGCGTATTCCAGATAACGGCCAAGAATTCAGGTACCGGCAGCTATTCGTATGACGGGGCGTTTGACAATACATCAAGGAACAAGACGGCATCCATAACGGTCCGTCTTGAATACGATCTTAAGTGATCACTGTTTGTTATAATATCTGAGCCCGGAATCGGGCTTGAAGTAGGTACGGATATATCCGTCTGTTGACACGACAACGAATTCATTGGTGGCGGTGAGGTAATACACATCGTCACCATCTTCTTTTTCTGTCTTGTGAAGGGAGTCGGGATTACATACGACTGCCGATGCGGCTGCCTCATATTCCTTGGCGCTTCCAAAACCCATATCGATCCCATGCTTTTCGTAGTGCTGTGTGAGGAGCTTTTTATTCCTGAATCTGTACTGTGCGGCCTGCTCCTGTGGAGTCAGGTCCTGTATGGGCTGATCCTGTACGGCTTTTTCCTGCCCGGCAACGGTGACGCTGTCAGCGGTATTCGGGATACCGGCGGTACGTAAGCTTCCGCATCCAGAAAGCAGTGCAAGCATGATAACGATATAAGACACCAGGGCGACAGCTCTTGACTTTATGTGTCCGTTCATTGCATCTCCTCCGGAAGGGGCTTTCTAACCCGTTCGCAAAATCGCTGTTCGCAGGCTCCGAACAGCTCATAGTTACGCCTGCTCTCATTGAGACTGAGATCATTTGCGCCGCCCTCGCAGTCGGGGTCATCTTCCTGGATGGGATCATCCTCCCAGAAGCATACGGGACAGATGTCGTATGAACCGGCTCCTGGAAGGGTCAGATATCCGCAGCATGGACAGCGGTATTTTTGTGTGATATTTTCCATATTTTCGGTATCCTTTTTCATGGATTCATAATACAATAGATGTGCTGAACAGACAAGCTGAAAGGCAGCAGGCTATTTCGTATGTTATAATCCTGTAGTGGAAAGAGGATATGATATGACTCAATACGAACGGATGACAAAAGGGCTTATCTATGATCCGGGAGATAAGGAGATAATGGATGAGCAGGTACCCTGGCAGGATAAGCTGTGGGAGTTCAACCGGCTTAAAACTTCGGATTACGATAAAAAGCAGGCCTATATGAAGGAGGTCTTTGCGGAGTGCGGAGAGGGCTGTTATATAGAGCTTCCGTTCAGGGCCAACTGGGGCGGACATCATCTTCATCTCGGTTCCGGGGTCTATGCCAATTTCAACCTGACTCTTGTGGATGACGGGCATATCTATGTCGGGGATGACGTCATGTTTGGACCCAATGTTACGATAACAACAGCCAATCATCCCATTGATCCGAGTCTGCGTAAGAAGCAGCTTCAGTACAACAAGGATGTACACATAGGTAATCTTGTGTGGATAGGAGCGGGCGTTGTTATATGTCCCGGAGTCAGTATTGGGGATAACACGGTAATAGGAGCCGGAAGCATAGTGACCAAAGATCTGCCCGCAGGTGTTGTGGCCTATGGTAATCCCTGCAGGGTGATACGGGAAATAGGAGAGCATGACAGGGAATACTTTTTCAGGAACGAGAAGATAGACTGGGAAAACCTGCAGGTGGAATAAAAGCGGGAAGAGAAGATGGATAAACTTAGAAAACTGCTAACTGAATATGCAGACGAAGGACTTGAACGGATAGTGATAAGCCGTCCGAGGGATAAGAATAACACGGTATCCAAGGTCAGGATCAGGCCTGTACTCCTTAAAGGAGATCTTATGTTTCAGGAGACATCCTATGACGGCTCCAAGGCATTGCACAAAAACCTCGACAGGGATTCCCTTATAAACGGGGTAATGACTCTTATGGAGAAAGATTATGTGCAGATCGAAATGGAGGCTGCAGGTGTGAGCGCCACCGGGCTTGTTAACCGTAATGGGGAACTCAGCCTTAAGGTGAAAAGAACGCAGCCCTCTGCAGGCAGGATGCTTCCGAAAACATCCCTTTCCCATGACCGAAAGAAAAAACGTATCCTTGAGGAAGGAAAGCCTGTGGGATTTCTGATCGATCTGGGCCTTATGACAGAAGAAGGCCGCATCATCAGGTCGGGTTATGATAAATATAAGCAGATAAACCGCTTTCTTGAATTCATTGATGACATTACCGACAAGCTTCCTGGTGACAGGGAGATAAGGGTGCTTGATTTTGGGTGCGGTAAGTCATATCTTACTTTTGCTGTCTATTATTTCCTTAAGGAATTAAAAGGCTATGAAGTCAGTATAACGGGTCTTGACCTTAAGGAAGATGTTATAGAGAAATGTAACGGCTTAAGGGATAAGTACGGCTATGATAAGCTTGACTTTGTATGCGGTGATGTTGCCGATCATTTCGAAAGGGACCGGGGCGGATGCGATCTCATGCTTACTCTCCATGCATGCGATACAGCCACCGACTATGCCCTGTATAATGCGATAAAGAGGAATGCCGGTATCATTCTGTCTGT